>JAUNAN010000091.1:0-3366 GCA_030527595.1 Lachnospiraceae bacterium
GAATTTTTTTAATTTAGGATATGCTTTGATGAGCAGATGTTTATCCACTGAATTAGACAGAGTGCGGAGATACTGTTCATTTATTTTCACAACAATGCCCTTCAGCTTTACTGGATTGCCGCTTTTGTGTAAAATATAGAGTAGATTTCAGAAAGTAATTCAAGGGGGGAGAATTCTTTTAAGAAAGTCTACCGTAAAATGAAAACAACGCCCTTTCTATAAGCAGAGACGGCATCATGCTTGCTTGCAAACGAGCAGAAAACCTGGAGGACGGCCTATGAAAACATGGACCAAAGAAGAACGTTATCGCATTTTACAAAGCCCGGAGGAGATTCGCGGACTGCATGAGGAGACAAAGAAATCGATCTACCGGCAGACTTTCCACGAGCAGCCTGTAACGGGGCTTCTGAATGATCCGAACGGATTTATTTATCATGACGGAACCTGGCATCTCTTTTATCAGTGGTGCCCGTGGGGAGCCGTTCATGGATTAAAATACTGGTATCATACCATCTCAAAGGATCTGGTTACCTGGGAAAATAAGGGCGTGTGTATTCGCCCGGACAAGGAGTATGACAATAAGGGGGCATATTCCGGCTCCGCCTATCCGGGCAGCGACTCTCTTTATCTCTATTATACAGGCAATCACCGCGATGAGGACTGGACAAGAAAACCAAATACCTGTCTTGTGAAGCTGAAGGATGACGGCAGAATCGAAAAGCTTGAAGCGCCGCTTTTTGGAATGAATCCGAACTATACGGAACATCAGAGAGATCCGAAGCTGATTCACAGAAAGGATGCAGGCAAGTACAATATCGTCATCGGTGCGGAATCTCCGGATCATAAGGGAAGAGTGCTGATCTACGAGTCCGAGCACAGACTGAGCGGCTGGGAGTTCCGCGGAGAGCTGAAGGTAGAGGGCTATGAGAGCTTCGGAAATATGTGGGAGTGCCCTTCCATTGAGCGGATCGGGAATCAGGATGTCCTTCTTTTCTGTCCGCAGAATCTGTCTGTGCCGGGCAGAGGCGGCAGTATCCATCATAACGGCTATCTGCTTGGAGAGATGGATTGGGAGACGCTTGAATTCCACCATGACGGAAGCTTCCATGTACTGGATTTCGGATTTGATTCCTATGCTGCGGAGTGTGCGGCAAATATTGAGGATCCGAATAAGGCGATTCTGGTAGCGTGGATGGGACTTCCGGATGCTTCTTATCCGGTCACGGATGAAGAGAACTGGTCAGGCTGTCTGACGCTTCCCCGTGAGCTGACTGTCCGAAATCGTCGTCTGATCCAGCGTCCGCTTGAGGCTCTGAAGGCGCTGCGTGAAAAGGAGGAAAACCCCGCAGAGGGCAGACTTCCCGAAGCGTGCGAGATGGAACTGACAGGAGCCGGAGATGCAGCTCTGACACTGAAGCTTTTTACTCAGGAGAAGGGAGAGGGCGGTGTTGTCATTTCCTATGATCCGGAGAAGCGCGAGATCTCTGTAGACAGATCCGGCATGAAAAATCGCTTCAATACGGAACATGGCGAGTGCAGGACCCGTCCGCTGGAGAGCGGTCTTCGGCATCTGCGCATTTTCATAGATCACAGCTCGCTGGAGATCTTTGTAAACGATGGAGACGCGGTATTTACTTCACGCGCATTTCCGGAGAAGGATGAGCATGGATTTGTGCTGGAAGGTGGCGCGGATGTCAAGCTGTGGAGCCTGAAACCGGCCGTAAAGGATGACTTTATCGTTTGAAAAAGCTCTTTAGAGAAGAACAATATAAAAAGAGAGGGTGAAAATCGAAGCTGATTTTCACCCTCTTACTTTATGCTTGTCGGAGCATCGAAGCTGTATGCTGTCGAAGAGCGGTCCGGAGTTCTGAGCAAAAGAAAGCACTCACTGATATGTTCTTTTATTTTGTGCTTGATCTGGCAATGATTTCCGGCTTATACAACAGCTTCTGCGGGTACCACTCATCCGTCTGCTCTATCTTATCAAGGATCATACGCGCGGCCATTTTACCCATTTTTTCCTTGGGCTGCATGACCGTGGTTAAGGAAACCTGCGGCAGATCTGCAATCTCATCATTGTTGAAACCCATGATCCCTATGTCAGTCGGAATATTCAGGCCGTGCTCATAGGCGCTTTTGCAGGCTCCCAGAGCAGTCATATCGCCCATGCAGAACACGGCATCAGGTCTGTTCGGAAGACGAAGCAGCTGCTCAGTGTGCAGATACCCCTCACTGATAGAGTCATCTGCTTTGCTGTAGTATTCCGGATAACAAGGAAGCCCATACTGCTTTAAAGCCTTCTGATATCCGTTGTAACGAAGTTCTGCCATGCTGATATTGGTCTTTCCGCCTACAAAAGCAAGTCGTTTATATCCACGCTGAATCAGATATTCGGCAGCCATAAATCCTGCTTTTTCATTTTCAATGTCCACGTAGCTCAGATCATCGCCAAAGGTGTGGCTCACGAGAACGGTCGGTGTGGAAATGTCCTTCATAAAGTCAACCGAATTGAGCGAAGGCTTCAGGATGATACCGTCGACTCTTTGTGCCTGGGCAGCGATAAGCATACGTCTCTCGACTGCCGGATCCCAGTGTGTGTTGAAGAGAAGAGTACGATAACCCTTCGCGGAAAGTTCTGCTTCGATGGCCTGAGCCATTTTTCCGAGAAATTCATGGGAAAATTCCGGTATTAATAATGCGATCGTATTTGTCTTTGATTTTGAAAGGCTTTGTGCTACCGCATTTGGCTGATAACCGACATCGTCCATGATCTTCAGGATCTTTAAGCGGGTTTTTTCACTTACACCCTTTCGGTTATTGATCGCACGTGAAACTGTACCTACCGAGCAGCCCACAATGGATGCAATATCCTCAATTGTTTTTCGCCCTGTGTTTTCTGTCATATCAAAAGTTCCTCTGTCATTATTTTGAAGCATTATAGCACGGATCAAGAAGGAAGCGCAAGCGTTTGCTTTTTCAAATCCGGGACCCTTGAGCGAAATCGACACTTTTTCAAAGTCAGTTTTTCTTAAACCGGATGTTGATGAGTCTGCTTTTTTAATTTTCCATGATCCTTTGCTGCGAAGCGCGTGCAGACTGTCTGCCCGTCTGCCGGCGTCGTGCGGTTCTTCCGAGAACAAAACTGCGCCGGAATTGATTGGGAGGCATTCCGATGTTTTTTGAAAAATGGAAATTGAAGTGGCTCTGAGATTCATAACCGACAAGCTCGCTGATCTCAAGGATCGTTTTGTCTGTTGAGATCAGAAGAGTCTGCGCCTCTCCGATTCTGCGCCTGATCATATATTGGATGGGGGAGTAGCCGCTCATTTCCTTAAAGACATGCGCAAGATAAAACTGGCTTATATG
>JAUNAN010000091.1:3466-7899 GCA_030527595.1 Lachnospiraceae bacterium
AGCAGAATATGAAGGTCCTCAAAGTCCTCACCTGTTTTATAGATGCAGCCCTTTTCCTGAGGAGCAAGAGTGTTGTCGGCAGTTCCCTGAAAACAGGTATTCTGAACAGCAACATAGTAACTGCTGATATTGGTATTCTTCCCGGGAAATTCATCGTGAACGACACCGGCATTGTAGATAAGAAGGTCACCGGAGCTTACATGATGCATACGGTCATCCACGAAAAAATCGGCTTCACCTTCTGTGATCAGCATGAATTCAAGTAAGTCCGAATGAGCATGCATGATCCTCGGACAGGTACCGGCGGAAGCAGAAGTCATTCCTACATATAGAAGTTTGGGACCTTCACCGGTCGTCTCCTGTTTTCTTCTCTTATCTACATCTCTGCAGAAATATTGTGCATTGAGCGGAATTTTGTTGTTTGCCATGTCATCACCTTCTCATTTTTGTTTATGTGTCCCGGATCTGATCGATAGAAGCTTTTCCTATATGAGGCGCTTCGCCCGGAAATGAAGTTACTGCAATGATGCGGGCAGAGGTGCTCTTGTCGGAAGAGAGGAGCCGTCCTTTGCTCTTGAGAATTCAATCTCTTTATTGAAATATATCAGCGCTTGCGCCTTGTGTCAATCGTATAATATGAGCAAAAATAAAGCGAGATATCGTATAGAAAACAGACAATAAACAAATAATTCTATATATTTTATATTATTTAGAGAATTAGAAAAAGTTTAATTGATAATATAGACAAAGAATGGAACGGAAAATAGTGATGTTTGCACACTTTCTAACGATAGAAGCGAAAGCGGTTGCGCATAATGAATTATTTAAGCTGCAGATATTTGTCATAAAAGCACAATGCAAGCATTGAATTGAGCGGAATACACAAAACAAAGCCCCATTTTATAGCGATTCCACACAATTGACTTTCATGATTTCGGAAAGTATGATGAGTGCATCAAAAGCGCAAACGCTTAACGTAAACAGAATAAAAAAACACAAACAAGTCAATCAAAAACAAGAAAAAGGAGAAGCATCATGAACAAGAACTTTAACATCAAGAACACAGAACTGTTTATTTCCCCGATGGGAATGGGAACCGTAGATGCCGGTGTTGCATGGGGAAGAGATGCAAAAAGTGCTGATTCCATGTTTGGTACTTTTATCGAGGCAGGCGGAAACCTGATCGACTGTGCACATGTCTATTCGGATTGGATCGCTGTTGACGGCATTCATGAGATCGGCAGATGTGAGAGAGTCACAGGCGACTGGATGAAGCGCATGGGCAACAGACATGATATCGTCCTCACAAGTAAGGGCGGTCATCCCGTATTTACAAATCCTAATTATGATCTTCACATTAACAGATGCTCCAAGGCGGATATGAGAGGCGATCTTGAGGGATCACTTGAGCTTCTTAAGACCGATTACATTGATATTTATTTCTATCACAGAGACGATCCGAGAATCCCGATTGAGGATATGGTTGAGACAATGGAGGATTTCGTGAGAGAAGGAAAGATCCGTTACTGGGCAGTTTCGAACTGGACACCGGAGAGAATCAATGCAGCTGTTGCTTACTGCAAGAAGATGGGATATCGCGGACCGATCGCAGATCAGTCACTCCTGAATCTCGGTGCAAAATATATGAACCCGCTTGCCGATGACACAATGCTGGCTTGCAAAGGCGATTTGTATGATCTTCATAAGAACAATCTTGAAGTGCTTGAGATGCCGTTCATGGGAAATGCAAGCGGATTCTTCCACATCTATGCTGCAAAGGGAGAAGAAGGCGTTAAGAACAGCCCGTACTGCACAGAGAAAAACCTGCAGATCGCAAAACGCGTCGTAGAACTGACAAAGAAGTATGATTGTGCAGTGACAAATATCGTTCTCGGATACTTCGGACAGGAAGCATTCCCGTGCGTACCGCTGTACGGACCGTTCAATGAGGAGTCCATTAAGGAAGCAGCGAGAACTTTTGATATTAAGTTTGATCCGGAAGATTACAAGTTCTAAGTATATGTGACAGTATTGGAAGACAGAAGTACCTTCAGGACATCGCATCTTTTGTCCTGAAGGGAAATGCTTCATGAACTATCCCGATCGTGAGCAAACACAGCCGGCAGGATGAGGGATATCTGTTTATTAGAGGAGGCAAATATGCATATTGGAGTATTTACAGACGGGTTCAACGCATATGATTTAGAAGACATGCTTTCAACCTGTGAGAGATTAGGAATTACCGGCGTTGAACTGGGATGTGCCAACTGGTCGCAGGCTCCTCACGTTCCGGTAGAGGATCTGCTCAGCGGGAAGATTTCTCCCGAAGAATATCTGGAGAATTTTAAGAGACATGGAATTACCATTGATGCGCTGAACTGCTCCGGCAATGTGCTTCATCCGGTAGAGGGCGAGGCACATCGGGAGGGAATGAGAAAGACCTTTCAGATCGCAAAGCTCCTGGGTGTGAAGACGGTCGTTGCGACATCCGGACTTCCGGCAGGCGGACCGAACGATCTTCGTCCGAACTGGGTCACCACACACTGGCCGCCGGAAAATTATGACATCCTGAATTACCAGTGGAATGAAGTGGCAATTCCAACGTGGAAGATTCTTGCCGCGGAGGCGAGAGAGGCGGGTGTCCGCATTGCCTTTGAGCTTCATCCGACCTGCCTGGTTTACAATCTCTATACCTATGAGAGACTGGTGGATGGTGTTGGGGACTGCAGAGATGTTCTCGGAATCAACATGGATCCCAGCCATATGATGTGGATGGGCGGAGACGGAAGAGATCTGGTTCGCGCAGTGCCTGAATCTATCTTCCACGTACATCTGAAGGATGTAGTGTTCCATCCTGAAAAGCAGATGGTAAACGGCAATCTGGATTACAAACCGGGTGCGGGAATGGCAGAGAGATCCTGGAGCTTTGATGTTCCCGGAAAGGGAAGAGATGCGGCATGGTGGACAAATTTCCTGGAGACACTGAGTGAGGCGGGGTACAACGGCATTCTTTCCGTGGAGCTGGAGGACTATACCGGTTTCCCGAAGAATCCGCTGGCAGAAGCTGTTGAGTTTATGAAGCCGCTTACTGCTGATTATCCGGACTGACATACATACGGAATCAGAAATTTTAGACGTGCAATTCTTTGAGAGGAGAGGCCGGAAAGGAACATAGAAAAAATCCGTTTCGGCACGACACAGGGAGTTGAACTTCCCGAAAGAAAAGAGGAGAATAGATATGAAGCTTTGTTTTAATCAGGGATCCTGTGATCACTGCCCGGATCATTCTATGATGGCAGACCTGGAGGCTGCAGAGAAGTATGGATTTGATTATATTGATCTGAGATTTGACGTACTGGATGAGTACCTGAAGGATCACACGGCAGAGGAGCTTGCAGACTGGTTCAAAAATCATCATTTGAAGCCGTCCTCCTACAGCGGTCTTCTGTTTTTCAACTGGAAAAAGACAGAGGAAGAAAAGCAGAAGGTCTTTGACGAGGTAAAACGCCTCCTTCCCGTCTTTGATACCATTGACCTGCGTACGATTGCAGTGATTCCCAGTTTCGGCATTGAGGAGCATGCCTCTGTGAAGGAAATTAAGGATGACGCAGTCTATATGCTGAATCAGATCGCAGATCTCTGTGAGCCTTACGGGATTTCCCTCGCTCTGGAGTTTATCGGCTCCGGTAACTTTACGATCAACAGATTTGATACTGCCTATGATATCGTGACAACTGTAAACAGAGACAACGTGGGTATCGCCATCGACCTCTTCCACTTCCATGCGATGGCATCGGATGTCAATGATGTCGCAAAGTGTGACGGCAAAAAGATCATCAATCTGCATCTTAATGACGTGGAAGATCTCCCGATCGGAGCTCCGTATCTGGATGATTCCAAGCGTCTGTGGCCGGGCGAGGGTGCTGTCAACAAACAGGGTCTTGCCGATGCGCTGAAGGCATGCGGATTTGATACGGAAGCGATTCCGGCAGCAATCGAAGTATTCCGTCCGGAGTACTATGAGCTCTCGGTTGATGAAAATGTAAAAACAGCATACGAGACAACAAAGGCCTTCGTTGAGAAGTACCTTGCATGATAAAGTATGGACTGTATCCCCGCTCAACTGCGGGGATACAGAATAAAAAGTGTGGAAAGGCTGCCGGAAAGGCGGCGTGAGTGAGTTTATTCGTGAATATATCAGTGATATATGAGGAGGAAGATGATGAGAAATCTGGATCCCCATGCCGTCCCGGAGACGGATCGCCCGATTGCAAACAAAAATTTGTCCGGAGTCGGTAATTTCCTGGGTCTCTACGGAGGCGAGCATATTGCAGCAACTGAATTCGTAATCGGTGCAACCCTTGTATCCTGGGGCTGCTCGGGAGTATCCCAAAGATTGTGTAAACCTTCATGCTGACGTAAGATAAGCTTAC
>JAUNAN010000092.1 GCA_030527595.1 Lachnospiraceae bacterium
AGTCTCGGTCTCTGTCTCTGACTCAGTTTCCGTTTCTGTCTCCGGCTCGTCGTCTACCGGAACCGGCTCTACGATGAGAAGTCCCGTATCCTGATCTTCTGTCTCGTAGTCATTGAAGATGATCTCATCTTCTTCATCGTCTTCGGCCGGAGCCTTTGATGCGTAAAATATTTCTTCGTCATTTGACCAGTGCGATATGATATCCGAATCATCATCATCGTCCGATTCCTCTTCATCTTCGTCGTAGAACATTTCGTATTCTATTTCCTGATCGGACATATCCGCCGCAGCCGTTGTTATGAGATTTACCGGCAGCAAATTCATCACCATCAAGACCGACAACCATATCGCTAATATTCGCTTTCCGATATCCTGCGTCATATACTCCAGCCTCCTATTCTTTCTTAATTTATCGTCCACCGGGTTTCCCCGTAAACATACCTTTCTCGGTGGTGATTGAAGTATAATACAACAAACTGAATTTTGTAAGGTGCTTTACCCATACGGCACTTTCGTGACCTAATTGGGATGACACTGGTCAGATTTCTACTCGAACGGTCATATTTTTTTGTTGACACGGCAAAAAAAAGGACCATCAAGCCCCGTTTGGGACTTAATGATCCGTTTATTACTGTTCTGATATGAAAATTCGTGCTTTGAATCTTCCATCCTTCTGCTCGATCTGGAAGTTTCCGCCATATTTATCAACGATATTCCTGACTGAGCTGATTCCGATACCGTATCCGGCATGTTTTGATGAGAGATATCTGTCTCCCTCTCCCTTTTTCGCCTCATGCAGGGTCGTATTTTCTATGGTCAGCATCAGTTCGCTGCCATCATAATTTGCTCTTATCCAGATGCCGGGAATAAACTTCTCGCTCTCCCGCATGCTGCTGATCGTTGCCTGCACCGCATTCTCGATCAGGTTTCCGAAGACCACGGTAAGATCCTCATCTTTGAACGGAAGCTGCTGCGGCAGCTGCACCTTTATATTCAGTGTGATCGCTTCCTGTTTTGCGCGCTGATAATAATAGGTAAGAAGTGCGTTCGTCACATAGTGATCACAGTAGGTCAGCGATTCTTCAAACGGTATCGCATCATAGTACTGACTGATGTAAGCCTTGGCCTCTTCCACCTTATTATCATTCAGATACTGATCCAGCGCCAGGAAATGATGGCGCATATCATGTCGTACCTTTTTTGCTTCCGCAATTCGCGTACGCATGCTGTCATACTGATTCTGGTACATACTTTCCATCTGCTGACGGTTCTTCTTTATCTCATTCAGTCCGATACTTCTCTGTGTCTCGATATAAAATGAGACGACCATCATCGTCATAAATACAAGCGGATATCTCTCTAAGAAGATAGCGTCATATTCATGCATCAGCAGAGATCTTCCCAGCGGTGTCCAGAACAGAAACATGGTCATGCCAAGCACTGTACAGGAGGTGGCTGTCCCTGCCTTTATTCCGGTCAGCAGATAAGTCACCTGAGGAAGGATCAGCATCCAGACCGGTGAAAACCCGCTTGTGGTGCCATGCAGCAGGAGCATTCCGCAAAGGATGATCGTGATGATGTTCATCAGAATCGTAACCAGTATGACTCCGGTCTTTTTCATTCGGTAAACCACCCAGTAAAAGCTGAAATAAAATATTGACAGCAGTACCAGAATGATACCGAAGGTATACCGCTCTGTCATCAGGTTCATGATCGCCGAAGTCAGGACTGCAAGAAACAATACCTTCAATATATATCTGTACTGCACCTGAAGACGGAGATCTTCGTCAAACGCGATCGTTTTCATATCTGTTATGAATCTTCTCGCTATCTTTTTTGGATATCCATATATCATTATATACACCTGTATATACACCAGACAATTTCCAGGTTACTGTGAATTTCTATCTTTCCGCTTTCACTGAGCTGTTAGACTTTTCCACTGTTCTGTGATAGAATGCTGCATGTACACACAGATCCATTTCAACAGAACCAGGAGAATTACGATGTTATATGTTATGAGACACGGAAAGACTGACTGGAATATGCAGACCCGTCTTCAGGGCCGCACAGATATTCCATTAAATACAATAGGAAGAGATATGGCCATCGCAGCACGCGAAAAGTACCGTGATGTACATTTTGATGTCTGCTATCGCTCCCCTCTCTGCCGTGCGAAAGAAACAGCGGAACTGTTTCTGGAGGACCGGGAGATCGAGATCATCCCGGATGACCGTCTGACCGAGATCAGTTTTGGTATTTATGAAGGCTGTGCCATTCCGGAGCTTCCGAAGGATACCCCGATCACAACCTTTCTGAAAGATCCCGGAAATTATCGCGGTGCCGAGGGCGGTGAAACCCTCGAGGAGCTGTTTGCCAGAACCGGCAGTTTCCTGAAAGAAGTTGTAGAACCTCGTCTCGCAAAAGGAGAAGATGTTCTGATCGTCGGACACGGTGCTATGAATTCCGCCATCATCTGTCAGGTGCGACAGCTCACCGCAGATCATCTCTGGGATCTCGGTATCGAAAACTGTAAGCTTATGGCTCTTACATATCCGGGTAATTGATATTACCCTGCAGCCATACGATTCCTTTAAATCTGCGTCCGATATCCGGATCGCCGAGCAGGTCAGCCTCATGAATGCAGACATCCATCATAATATCATTACAGAGGATCTGCATCTGGTAGATCTGCTCTTTTGTTTTTGAATTTTGAACCTTTCTCCAGGACTGGATCTCTCCCATGATCTGATAGTGATCACACTCCATCCCGTACGGCATGAAAAACGTATCTACGATAGAAAAGACATCTTCTGTCATGATGCGTCTGGAAACCATGTTGTAATTGTCCATGTCCTCCAGCGTCAGACTCTCTATCGCTTCCTCATCTCCCTTGCGCGCCGCAGCGATCAGGCGCACTCTCTTCTTGGTCGCCTCACGATCCAGCAGTGCCTGATTCGGTTTCTTCTGTACCGGAAACAGGATCTTGCCCTCTGAGGCCAGACCGGTCAGAGAAGTACTGATCTCCTGGCCGTTGATATTCACACGATGATATTCCCTGCGATATTTCGCTGCATTCAGCAGATAAAAAATCAGAGAAGTTCCAAGGCGGTTATCCTCGCAGCTTCCTGCAAAGGCTTCCTTATCACTGTGCTTTTCGATGGACAGATCAGCATAGCTGCTGAGCGTATCTGTTTTAAAATAAGGAAAGTAATAATCCTGATGAAACCCTTCCTCATCCATTTCTCCACAGACTACCAGTCCGCATCCCGGAGCATATTCCTTCCAGTATTCCACAAAAGCACGTCCCTGATCTACTCTGACCGCGTTTCTGGTATCACATTCAGCGCATACCTCGTTCAGAAGCGCTTCCACATCCCTGCGCTCCTTCACATTTCTAAATCCAATCGCTTTTAAAAAACTATGCATTCAATTACCTCTTCAGTTCATCCAAAGTATTACTGCATTTCACTCAGCAATACTCCGGACAGCCCTGACTTTTATTCTTCCACTTATCTGCCGGGCAGATAACTTTCGCCTTAATGCTTCGGCTCGATCTTTTCAATACCGCCCATGTACGGCTGCAGTGCCTTCGGGATATTTACGCTGCCGTCTGCATTCAGGTTATTCTCAAGGAATGCGATCAGCATACGCGGCGGAGCCACTACGGTATTGTTTAATGTATGAGCCAGATATTTCTTTCCGTCTGCGCCCTTGACACGGATGCCAAGACGACGTGCCTGAGCATCGCCCAGGTTAGAGCAGCTGCCCACCTCAAAGTACTTCTTCTGTCTCGGAGACCATGCCTCTACGTCACAGGATTTTACTTTCAGGTCAGCCAGATCACCGGAGCAGCACTCCAGAGTACGAACCGGAATATCCAGAGAGCGGAACAGATCTACGGTGTTCTTCCAGAGCTGATCATACCAGTACTTGCTGTCCTCCGGCTTGCAGACAACGATCATCTCCTGCTTCTCAAACTGATGGATACGGTATACGCCGCGCTCCTCAATACCGTGTGCACCCTTCTCCTTACGGAAGCACGGAGAGTAGCTGGTCAGTGTCTTCGGCAGCTCCTGCTCCGGAGTGATGGTGTCGATAAACTTACCGATCATGGAATGCTCGCTGGTACCGATCAGGTAGAGATCCTCGCCCTCGATCTTGTACATCATAGCCTCCATCTCTGAAAAGCTCATTACGCCGGTCACTACATTGCTGCGAATCATAAACGGCGGGATGCAGTAGGTGAATCCACGATCGATCATGAAGTCTCTTGCATAGGAAATAACAGAAGAATGAATTCTTGCGATATCGCCCATCAGATAGTAGAAACCATTTCCTGCAACCTTTCCTGCTGCATCCATATCGATACCGTCAAAACGCTCCATGATATCTGTATGATACGGAATCTCGAACTCCGGAACTACCGGCTCACCGAAACGCTCGATCTCTACGTTCTGGCTGTCATCCTTACCGATCGGAACAGACGGATCAATGATGTTCGGGATGACCATCATGATCTTGCGAATCTTCTCCTCAACCTCTTTCTCCTCAGCACTCAGAGATGCAACGCTGTCTGCCTGTGCAGCAACCTGCTTCTTTACTTCCTCAGCCTCATCTCTCTTGCCCTGACCCATCAGCATTCCGATTTTCTTGGACAGAGCATTTCTGTTTGCACGTAAAGCCTCTACCTCATTTTTGATCTCACGGTTACGCTTATCAAGAGCGATCACCTCATCTACCATGTCAAGCTTCTCATCCTGGAATTTGTTGCGGATGTTCTGCTTAACTACTTCCGGATTCTCACGTAAAAACTTAATATCTAACATAGCTGTTCTTTTCTCCTTCCATACTGTCTGTCAGCAAATAATATATTTTGTAACTGCTTTTCACTGTTTTTTTCTGTTTAATCAACATAGCTGTTTACCGCCTGACGGAGTGCCTCCTTCTCTTCCTCACCGAGAATGATGTAAGACTCTCCTTTTACAATTTCTTTAATATAAGTATAGCAGCCCTCACGAGCATGAACTGCATTGATCACGAATCCACTGTTCTCCTGATCAAGCATTGCAAGTGCAAAGCTCAGCTTTCCGCCCATCTCCTGGAATGCATCATATTTTACGATCGCTGTTTTGTTCAGTGTCTTTGTCTGTGCTTCCTTTAACTGGCGGATCTGCTCCATGTGATTCTTGCTGGACTCCATGAGCATATCGATCTCATTGACATTTCTCAGGATCGTTTTCTCAAGTGAAACTCCGTCCTTGCCCTTCATGAAGCTCTTATATTTTACCATAAAGCGATTGATCCGAAACGTTGTTCTGAGTTGAAGTACAAACAGAACTACGATCAGTATCAGCATCAATATCATCAGAATGCCCGGATCAATCACCATATTATTTAAGATTGAATTCTCCATGTATCAATTCCTTCCTTATAATATGATCGTCTCACTGCTCCTCTTCCCGTCTGATCGACTGAAACAGTTCAATGATTCTCTCCAGCTCTGCATCTGAGTAATACTCGATTGCAATTTTGCCCTTATGATTTTTCTTGTGATCGATCGTTACCTTGGTGCCGAGAACCTGTTTCAGTTTTTCCTCCAGGTCCTGATAGATAAAGCTCTGATCCTTCTCCGGCTCGCCTTTTTCACGTTTCGGCTGTGTCAGCTTTTTCATCAGCTTTTCAACATCACGAACGCTCAGCTTCTCATCGAAGATACGGCAGGCAATCGCATACTGCTGATCCTTATCATCCACACCGAGAATGCATCTCGCATGACCGGTAGAAATCATTTCATCCACCAGCATCTGCTGTACACGCTCGTCCAGTTTCAGAAGTCGCACAGAGTTTGTCACCGCAGTACGGCTCTTGGAAACCTTCTCTGCAACCTCATCCTGCTTCAGCTTGTACTCATCAAGCAGGCGGCGATATGCCATCGCTTCCTCGATCGGATTCAGATCCTCTCTCTGGATATTCTCGATCAGAGAGATCTCCATCACTTCCAGATCACTGTAATCTTTTACAACGACCGGCACTTCTTTCAGTCCCGCCTGCTTTGCGGCACGCCACCGTCTCTCGCCTGCAATGATCTCATAGTGATCACTCTTCTTCTGTACAACCAGCGGCTGTATCACACCGTGCAGTCGAATTGACTCAGACAGTTCCAAAAGTGCATCCTCATCAAAGTTCTTTCTCGGCTGCTTTCTGTTCGGTTCGATTTCCGACAGACGCAGCACCTGAAGACCGTTTTTTACAGCACTCTCCTTTTCCTTTGCCTGAGATCTGCTTTTGGTTTCATCCTTGGCGCTTGCCTGAGTTGAAGCAGATGAGGCTGCCGGCTGTTTTCGCACAGAGTCCGTTTTCTTGGAACTCGCCGGGAACAAAGCATCTATGCCCTTGCCCAGACCGGTTTTCTTTGTCACTGTATTTCCTCCCTCCTGGCCACTCTTATTTAATTAATTTTTCTCTCAGTTTCTCACTCAGTTTTTCAGTCAGTCTTTTTCCTGATTTCTTATTGAGTTTGATAATCTCCTTTGCCAGCTGACGATACTTCTCTGCTCCGGCAGATCTTCCATCATACGCAATGATCGGCATACCGTAACTCGGTGCTTCAGCCAGACGCACGTTTCTCGGAATAATCGTATCAAAGATTCTCAGATCAAGATTATTCTTCACATTGTCGACTACCTGAAGAGAAAGATTTGTTCTCGCATCGTACATAGTGAATACGATTCCTTCAACCTCAAGTTCCGGATTCAGACGATCCTGAATCAGCTGAATGGTACGAACCAGCTGTGAAAGTCCTTCCAGTGCGTAGTACTCACACTGAATCGGAACAAGGATCGAATCCGCGAAACACATCGAATTGATGGTCAGCATATTCAGAGACGGCGGACAGTCAATAATAATGAAGTCAAACTGATCCTTGATCGGATCGATCGCATTCTTCAGAATATAATTCTTGTCATCCTTCTCAATCAACTCAATCTCAGCAGCCGCGAGGTTAATATTTGCTCCAATGACAGAAAGCTTTTTAAAGACGTCACGTGAAATACACTGTTCCACATCTGCATCACCGAGCAGAAGTTCGTAAATCGTATACTCCAGTTCCTCCTTGTCCAGACCGAAGCCACTGGTCATATTTCCCTGCGGATCCATATCGATTGCCAGAACCTTCTTCCCCGCCTCAGCCAGACAAGCTGCGAGGTTAATAGACGTCGTTGTTTTACCAACACCGCCCTTCTGATTCGCAACAACAATCGCTTTACTCATACACATCATCCCTTCTGTTAGACTTGCTACAGTATAGCATAAAACTAAAAGAAAAGTCTATACGAAAGGAAAATGTTTCACGTGAAACATTTGTAAAATCTTACTAGAGTTACACAAAAAACATAGTCATTGCAACATATATACCCTGTTTTGTGTGGCAAACCAGATCTATCCCTCCCACGTTTCACTTGAAACATTTCTTCGGCACTACATATGTGCTGGAATCTGAAACAAACCAGATCTACCTTCTTCTATGTTTCACGTGAAACATTTTGGTACTGCATATGCGCTGTACCGTGAAACAAATCAAATCTACCTTCTTCTATGTTTCACGTGAAACATTTCTTCGGTACTGCATATGTGATGCACCGTGAGATAAACCGGATCTACCTTTCTTCATGTTTCACGTGAACATTTTTTATACTCGGCATATGTGATGCAATGTGAAACAAATCAAATCTACTCTTTC
>JAUNAN010000093.1:0-2456 GCA_030527595.1 Lachnospiraceae bacterium
AGCCTCTTCTACAGCAACAGCTACAGAAACAGTTGCGCCGACCATCGGGTTATTTCCCATACCGATGAGGCCCATCATCTCTACGTGAGCCGGTACGGAGGAGGAGCCTGCAAACTGAGCATCAGAGTGCATACGTCCCATAGTATCTGTCATACCATAGGAAGCCGGGCCTGCTGCCATGTTGTCCGGATGAAGTGTACGACCTGTGCCGCCGCCGGAAGCAACAGAGAAATACTTCTTTCCTGCCTCATTGCGTTCCTTCTTGTAAGTACCTGCAACCGGATGCTGGAAACGTGTCGGGTTTGTGGAGTTACCTGTGATGGAAACGTCAACGTTTTCCTTCCACATGATCGCAACACCTTCTGTTACGTCGTTGGAGCCGTAGCAGTTAACCTTTGCACGCGGGCCGTCGGAATAAGCAATACGCTCATCTTCGATGACTTCGCCGGAAACATAATCCATATGTGTCTCAACGAAGGTAAATCCGTTGATACGGGAAATGATCTTTGCAGCGTCCTTTCCGAGACCGTTCAGGATAACGCGAAGCGGTTTCTGACGAACCTTGTTCGCATTGTTTGCAATACCGATCGCACCTTCAGCAGCTGCGAAGGACTCGTGGCCTGCCAGGAATGCGAAGCACTCTGTATCCTCTTCCAGAAGCATCTGGCCAAGGTTTCCGTGTCCGAGACCTACTTTTCTATGGTCTGCAACAGAGCCCGGAATGCAGAAAGCCTGAAGACCTTCACCGATTGCAGCAGCAGCGTCAGCAGCCTTGCGTGCATCCTTCTTGATTGCGATAGCAGCGCCTACTGTGTAAGCCCACTTTGCATTTTCAAAGCAGATCGGCTGAATGTTTTCAACCATGTGATATACATCAATGCCTGCGTTGTCGCAGATCGTCTTTGCTTCTTCAATGGAAGAAATTCCATAGCTTGCAAGAACCTCATTGATCTGATCGATTCTTCTCTCATATGATTCAAATAATGCCATGTTCGTTTCCTCCTTTCTTTATTCTTTTCTCGGGTCGATGAACTTAACAGCATCATCTACACGACCGTATGCACCGCTTGCCTTCTTCAGAGCATCGTTTGCATCCATGCCGTCCTTGATGAATTCCATCATCTTGCCGAAGTTAACATACTTGTAAGCGATAATTTCGTTGCCTGCATCCAGACCGACTTCCGTAACATAGCCTTCTGTCATCTCCAGATAACGCGGTCCCTTCTTCAGAGTACCATACATTGTACCAACCATGGAACGATCGCCCTTGCCCAGGTCTTCAAAGCCTGCGCCGATTGCAAGTCCGTCATCAGAGAAAGCACTCTGTGTACGGCCGTAAGCGATCTGAAGGAACAGTTCTCTCATAGCAGTGTTGATCGCGTCACAAACAAGGTCAGTATTCAGAGCTTCCAGAACAGTAAGACCCGGAAGGATTTCAGCTGCCATAGCTGCTGAGTGAGTCATACCTGAACATCCGATCGTCTCAACAAGTGCCTCCTGAATAATTCCTTCTTTAACGTTCAGGGAGAGCTTACATGCACCCTGCTGCGGTGCGCACCAGCCGATACCGTGTGTATAACCGCTGATGTCTTCAACCTTTTTGGACTGAACCCACTTTCCTTCTTCAGGAATCGGAGCAGCACCATGATGTACACCCTGGGCAACCGGGCACATCGCTTCTACTTTCTGCGTATAGATCATTGCAAATCTCCTTTCTGGATGATTTCATTAACGAAAGAATTATAACACATACCCAACTGAAAGAGAATTGCTTTTTCATTGATTCTTTGTTGATTATGCATGAAAAACAACAAAAACGCGGGTATTCCATGAATATCCGCGCAATGAAATCGATTTTAGTTTTTTGCTTTTATTTCGCCTGTGTTTTTCACAATGGCGTCCGCAGGAATCACACCGCGAACGCAGGATGTCGGATAGACCATCGAACGCTGTCCAACGATCGTCCCAGGATTCAGAACGGCATTACAGCCCACTTCTGTCCAGTCACCCAGGATCGCACCGATCTTTCTTCTTCCCGTGACAAACTCCTCCGCTTCGCCCTTTACAATGATATTCGTGCGATCGGCCTTAATATTGGACGTGATCGATCCGGCTCCCATATGCGCATGAAAGCCGAGTATGGAGTCTCCGACATAATTATAATGGGGAGTCTCGCAATGATTGAAAATAATCACGTTTTTCAATTCGGCGGAATTTCCCACCACGCAGTGATCACCGACAAGCGCATCACCGCGAATAAAGGCACAGTGACGGACCTCTGTCTCCTCTCCGATAATGCAGGCACCGTGGATATAAGCGCTGTCGAATACCTTCGCTGATTTTGCGATCCAGACATCCTCGGCAACCTGATCATATTTATCCTTCGGAAGCTTTGCACCGATCTCAAGAATCAGATCATGGATACCGGCAAGTGCCTCCCAGGGATAGGTGAACTG
>JAUNAN010000093.1:2556-7622 GCA_030527595.1 Lachnospiraceae bacterium
TCTCAAGAATCAGATCATGGATACCGGCAAGTGCCTCCCAGGGATAGGTGAACTGACTCAGATATTCTCCTGCCAGAGATTCTTCAAGTGAAAACAATTCCGCAATTTTAAGCTGTTCTTTCATTTCGCTAGACCTCCTTAAACTCCTTAAGCTTCTGCCGCCGCAATCAGCCCGTTCCGTGTTTCGAACCGGCTGTAAAGAGATTACTGGTTAACTTTTTGCGTAAATATGTCCGTTCTGAGATAAATTTCACGTCCCGCTCTTCTTTGCAGCCGTATTTTTTGCGCTGCCTGTCTTCCCCCGGGTTCGCTTTCCGGAAGTTCCGGTTCTCGTACTTGTACTGCGCTTTCCGGCCGCCTTTCTCTGCGAGGGACTGTAGTACTGAGCTGCCGCATCAAAAAACTGCCTCAGATACATCTGATTATTCAGTCCCTTGACGACATCGGTACGTCGGCGAATGAAAGCCTCAAGCTTCTGCATATAGACCTCTGTCGATATCGTACCGTCCGCCACACCGGTAAGACCCTTCTCCCAGCTGGCTGTCAGCTCCGGATTCAGAAGCGGCCGGATCGAGGAATTAACCACATCATAAACCATCTCGCCCTGCAGCTGCGGTGTTACGACCTGCGTCTTTTTATTAAGCTGCAGATATCCGATATTTACAAGCTTTTTCAGAATCTCGGCACGCGTTGCGGAAGTACCGATTCCCGATCCCTTGATCTCCTCACGAAGACTCTCGTCTTCAATGAGCTGACCCGCATTTTCCATTGCCAGAATCATGGATCCGGAGGTGTACCGCTTCGGCGGTGATGTGGCACCTTCCTTTATTGCAAAACCGTTTACCGACAGCTTCATCCCCTTCTTTAAAGAAGCCGGATCGAAGCCGCCGGCCACAGCGGAATCCTCTTCCTCAGTCGTGTTTTCATTTTCCGCAGATACACCGAGTACCTTGAGGTATCCATCATTCACACGGACCTTGAAATTCGAGAAAAAGTGCTCTTCTCCTATAATCGTCTCCACGGACGTCTTTTGATATTCCGCCGCCGGATAGAAAATCGAGAGAAAGCGTCTCACAATTGCCAGATATACCTTCTTTGCCGTCTCGGACAGTGAATTTAATGCTCCGAGACCGGAGCCTGTCGGAATGATCGCATAGTGATCCGTGATCGCCTTGTCATTTGTATAGCGCGTATTCCCGATCTTTTTCCAGGCGTCCCCCTCGAGAATTTCGCCGGCAAAGGCGGCTGCCGGTTCGTATCGTGTCAAGCCTTTCAGATTTCCGGATATCACCTTTGCCACCGCAGAGGACAGCACACGGGCATCTGTTCTCGGATAAGTCGTCAGCTTTTTTTCATACAGCTCCTGTGCGATCTGAAGGGTTTGATCCGGTGAAATTTTGAAAAACCGCGAGCAGTCATTCTGAAGCTCAGCCAGATTATAGAGCATCGGCGGATTCTTTTTCTCCTTTTTCCGGGAAACAGAAACGACCTGTGCCTCGGGCGGGGTGACATTGTTCAGTCGCGCAATGAGCTCCTCGGCATCCTTCCTCTCCCGAAATCCGTTATCCTTATAAAGCTTCGGAGAGCCGAAATATCTGCTGCCGGCGGTCGCTTTCCACTCACCCTCGAGACCGGAAAAGTTTCCCAAAACGCGGTAGAAAGGCTGTTTCACAAAGGCGCGGATCTCCCTCTCTCTTCGAACCACCATTCCAAGCACGCAGGTCATGACGCGTCCGACGGAGATGACTGCATAGCGCTCATTCAGATAGCCCGCAATGCTGTCGCCGTAGCGCAGGGTGAGAAGCCGGGAAAAGTTGATTCCCATTAAATAGTCTTCCTTAGCCCGCAGAAAGGCGGAGTCACTCAGCTGATCATAGGCACTGATTGGTTTTGCCTCCCTGATTCCGCGCATGATCTCCTCCTCCGTAAAGGAATCGATCCATACCCTGCGCCGGTCCTTTGTTTTCACTGCCGGATCAGACATCATTTCTACCAGTCGATAGATGTATTCCCCCTCACGTCCGGAGTCGGTACAGACATAGATACGCTCGATATCCTCACGTCTAAGGAGTGAATCCACTACTTTAAACTGGTCTTTCACGGAAGGAATGATCTCATAACGAAATTCTTCAGGCAAAAACGGCAGAGTATCCATACTCCACCGTTTCAGCTTCGGGTCATATTTATCCGGATAGCTCATAGTGACCAGATGGCCGACACACCAGGTAACCACGTATCTGTCAGACTCAACAAATCCATTTCTGCGCGCGCCGTTTACCTTCAGCGTTTTCGCAAATTCCTGTGCCACACTCGGTTTTTCCGCAATAAACAGATATTTTCCCATTCTACTTTTCTTTTTTTACTTCTTTGTAATGTAGCCGAGCGCCTTCAGCATTTCTGCAGACTCCACTGCACCGCCTGCGGCACCGCGTACCGTATTGTGTGCCAGACCGACAAACTTCCAGTCAAAGATAGAATCTTTTCTGAGACGGCCGATGGATACGCCCATACCGTTTTCATAATCCACATCCAGAGCAACCTGCGGACGATCGCAGTCAGAGAGATACTGGATGAACTGCTTCGGTGCGCTCGGGATATTGAGTTCCTGAGGCTTTCCGCTGAACTTCTCCAGTCTGTCGATGAGTTCCTCTTTTGTCGGATTACCCTTGAAATTAAGGAAAACAGTTGCTGTATGTCCGTTCAGAACAGGCACACGAATGCACTGGGAAGTGATCTCCGGTCCCTCTGCCTTGACGATCTCACCGTTCTCGATATGACCGAACACCTTCAGCGGCTCCTGCTCGGATTTTTCCTCTTCTCCTCCGATATAAGGAATGATGTTTCCAACCATTTCCGGCCAGTCCTTAAAGGTCTTGCCCGCACCGCTGATTGCCTGATAGGTACTGACAACGACCTGAGTCGGCTCAAATTCCTTCCATGCAGCAAGAGCCGGTGTATATGCCTGGATCGAGCAGTTCGGCTTTACGGCAATAAAACCACGGGTCGTGCCGAGTCTCTTCTTCTGAGCTTCAATTACTTCATAATGCGCAGCATTGATTTCCGGAATGACCATCGGTACATCCGGTGTCCAGCGATGTGCGCTGTTATTGGAAACGACAGGTGTCTCTGTCTTGGCATATTCCTCTTCGATCGCACGGATCTCTTCCTTTGTCATATTGACAGCGGAAAAAACGAAATCGACATCGGCAGCAACGTTTTCTACATCGCTTACATCCTTCACAACGATCTTTTTCACAGCCTCCGGCATCGGAACGTCCATCTTCCATTTATCGCCGACTGCTTCCTCATAGGTCTTTCCCGCAGATCTTGCACTTGCGGCAAGTGTCTTTACTTCAAACCAGGGATGATTCTCAAGGAGGGTGATAAATCTCTGACCCACCATGCCGGTAGCACCCAGAATTGCTACATTCAGTTTCTCGCTCATAATTTTTCTCCTCTTGTGCTGCTCTATTTCAATATCGGGTCCGCCTCTGCTGTCAGAGGCGATTCATGCGATATGCATGCTGTATTTCCGCAGCCCGGCGTTTGCGGGCTGCACCTGTTTTTATCTGCTTTTTACGGCATTCTCAAGATATGTGCGATTCTTGGCGAGCTCTTCTTCCATCGCTCCCGGTGCTCCCTCTGTCAGCCTTCTCTCTACGCAGACTTTCATGGAGATCGCCTCATAGATGTCCTCATCGAAGGCATCGCATTCACTCTTCCATTCCTCGAGAGACAGATCATCCATCGCACAATTCTTTTCAATACACAGAAGGACCAGTCTGCCGATGATGCCGTGAGCATCACGGAACGGGACACCCTTTCTTACAAGGTAATCCGCCGCATCCGTAGCATTTGTGAATCCCTGAGCCGCACTCTTTTCCATTCGCGCCTTGTTCCAGACACTTGATTTCAGCATACCCTCCATGAGATGTATGCAGCTCTTCGTCGTGTCGATCGCATCGAAGGTCATTTCCTTATCTTCCTGCATATCCTTATCATAGGCAAGCGGAATTCCCTTCATTGTTGTATAAAGAGACATCATCGCGCCATATACACGACCGGACTTACCGCGGATCAGCTCCGCAATATCAGGATTTTTCTTCTGCGGCATGATGCTGCTTCCGGTGGAGTAGGTATCATCAAGCTCGATAAACTGGTATTCATTCGAATTCCAGATAATGATTTCCTCGGACAGACGGCTGAGATGCATCATCATGGTAGCTGCCGCACTCAAATATTCCAAAACATAATCTCTGTCGGAGACACCGTCCATGGAATTGGCGCAGGCACCGTCAAATCCCAGCAGCGCTGCGGAATATGCGCGGTCAAGCGGATAGGTCGTACCGGCAAGTGCACCGCTTCCCAGCGGGCAGACATTCATGCGCTCTCTTAAAGAAAGCAGATGATCCCTGTCTCTTTTAAACATCTCAAAGTAAGCACCCATGTGATGTGCCAGAGTGACAGGCTGTGCCTTCTGGAGATGCGTGAATCCCGGCATATAGGTGTCTTTATTTTCCTCCATGATACCGTGAATAGTCTTAAGGAGATTCAAAAGCAGAGCCTCTGTCTCATCAAGCTCATCCCGGACATAGAGGCGCATATCCAGTGCAACCTGATCATTGCGGCTTCTGCCTGTATGCAGTTTCTTGCCCGTATCGCCGATCCTCTCGATCAGATTCGCCTCAACAAAGCTGTGAATATCCTCGTAGCCGCCCTCAAAGGTCAGCTTTCCCGATTCAACATCGGCAACAATTGTATCCAGACAGGTAAGGATCTCATCCCGCTCCGCCTCACTCAGAATTCCCTGCTTTGCAAGCATCGTGACATGCGCGCGGCTTCCGCGAACATCCTGAGCAAAAAATTTCTGATCGAAACTGATAGACTGGTTAAAATTAAATACCAGCTGATCCGTCTCCTTTGTAAAACGGCCGCCCCAGAGCTGTGCCATATCTCAATTCCTCCGTGTCATGGTTTCTGTAACTATCTTTGGATTTTACTCCTGACCACAGTCGTTTTTTAAATGCAAACACTGCCCGACTGTAAATCAGAGTTTAATAAGTCTA
>JAUNAN010000094.1 GCA_030527595.1 Lachnospiraceae bacterium
GGTGCAAGTAACCGTAAATCAGTTTTCAAAATGGGGTTTCGACCCTAACATCATTTTATAGCAGAAAGGCAATTCCGACAAGGTCTGCACCTCCGGCTGCCCTGACTTTAATGGCTGTATCTGCCTTCCCCCGACTCAGACAGCTGCCCCGATCCGTACGCCTTTCTTCTTCCATACAAAAAGGAACTGCCTCGCACCTGTTCCGGTGTTTCGGCAGTTCCTGTATTTTCTATAATACTCTATGCTGAGATTCCATCAGTTCGCATGCTCAAATGCTGCAAGCTCCGGATGCTCTCTCTTTTCCTTTGTGTAGTTCTCGTAGGACGGCTTCTTATGTGTCTGATTTGCCCATACCTCATCGGCAACCGGACCCCATTCGGAAGCGTAGTTCTCGCATTTTGCACAGAGATGATCGACAGCCTCCGGAGACTCCAGATTGGTCTGATGTGCACCGGTCTCCTCAACCATCTTCTTCAGCAGCTGCGGATTCTCAAGCATCGGGCAGGGACGCAGATGGTTTCTGTTGAACGGCTGACCCTCATGGTAAGCCATAAACAGCGGGCTCTGAAGCATCTCAAGGATGGAATTCTCCTTGATGTTTGTATTTGAATAGTGAATAAATACACACGGCTCCGCATCTCCGTGAGAGTTGATGTGGAAATAGTTTCTGCCGCCTGCGATGCAGCCGCCGACATACTCACCGTCATTCTGGAAATCCATCGGATAGAAGCCGATGTCACACTTATCGGAACGGATATAACGGATACGCTCGATCATCTTCACACGCTGCTCTACTGTCGGCATCAGCTCCGGAACGGCATTGTTGCCGACCGGCATGTAGTGGAAGTAGAAGCCGAATCTGGCACCCTTTTCCGCGATCATTCTCAGGAAATCGTCATTTGTGACAGCCTCGATATTGTCGCGTGTATAGCAGATGGAGGTACCGAACAGGATTCCGTGCTTCTGAAGCAGATCCATCGCCTTCATGACGGCATCATAGTGACCCTCACCGCGGCGCGCATCGTTGGTATCCGGTGTGCCCTCGATAGAAAGCATGAAGAGCAGGTTGCCCAGCTTCTTGACATTCTCGCAGAGCTCCTCATCGATCAGTGTAGAGTTGCTGTATGCCGCAAAGAAGCAGTCATTGTGCTTCTCACACAGCTTCAGGATGTCTTTCTTGCGGACCATCGGTTCACCGCCTGTCATCATGTACAGGTAAACACCGAGCTCCTTGCCCTGTGTGACGATCTTATCCATTTCGTCGAAAGTCAGGTTGTCCTTGTGTCCGTAGGTTCCGGACCAGCAGCCTACGCAGTGCATATTACATGCCATGGTCGGATCAAACAGGATCAGCCAAGGAATATTGCAATTGTATTTCTCACGGTTCTGACGGATCATCTTTGTGCCGCGGAAAAATGCCTCATAGCCGAGATTCAGCAGCACCTTCTTTGCATAGCCGCGGTCAGTCTCCTCCAGAACTCTCACCAAAAACTTTGTCCAGCGGTTTTCCGGATCGGAAAGTGCAGCCTTTACCTTGTTAAGTGTCTCCTGCTTGGCTGCATCGCCGAAGAATCTTTTGGAAAGATCCACGATCTCCAGAAGTGCCTCTGTTGTAGAATCTGCTTTATCTAATTTCTTAAACAACTGGTCGATCAGTACGCTGAATGCCTGTCTCTCAGCCGCATGCTTTGTATTTTCAATAATATTTGCCATACTAACCTCCTCATGTTACTCCTTGATAAGGTATGTTACAGAGTTATTAGCACCTTTTCAAGATACGTTCCCACCAATTTGTCACCCGCTCAAGGACAGATATACCGGATCTGCTTATCTGAAAAGACGAAAAGGTGCCCTTTCCGCCGCTATTTCAGGAAATAAAAACACAGCGGGATCCGAATGGATCGGAAGGAATCTTCCCTCTATCCATACGGATTCCGCTGTTTTCGTCTTTATTCAAGTAAGGCTTTACGCTGCCTGATCGTGTTCTTCTATGTAAGGTTTCGCACTGCCTGATCGTCTTTATCTGATTCAGGCTTTGCTCCTCCTTGAAGTCACTATCCGATTCAGGCTTCGCACTGACCCTTACTGTGTATTTATTTCTTTGCCATCGCAATTGCGCCGGTCTTCTGAATTTCCTGAATGCCGTAAACACGCATCATCTCAACAAAGTTATCTACCTGCTCGGGAGATTCCGTGAGCTCGATCAACAGGCACTTCTGTGTCATGCTCAGGATCTTTGCCCCCATAACGGAGCAGATCTCGATAATAGAGGAGCGGTTTGTCGTGTTGTAGGCAACACGGATCAGCATCGTCTCACGGATCACGGCCGCATTTTCCTCCAGACGGCGCACCTTGATAATATCGAGCTTCTTATTGAGCTGCTTTTCGATCTGATCAATGGTACGTTGGTCACCGGTGGAGACGATCGTCATGCTGGACATATCATGCTGCTCCGTCTCTCCCACGGCGAGGCTGTCGATATTATATCCCCGGCGTGCGAACAAACCGGAAATCTGCGAGAGCACACCGTCTTTATTTTCTACAAGAACCGAAAAAATACCTTTCATTTATCAATCTCTACACTTTCTTTGAATGTCAGCTGTTCGCGATCAGATCACCATGCTGTCCCGATCCACGTCGCAGACCATGATCGCCGCACCCGGATCTGAGAGGAAGCTGTCGATCGTCTGATCCAGTTCGGACATCTCGGATGCATGGAAATACTTCATGTCATAGGCCGCGGCAATGCTCTCAAAATGCGGATACTCATAGAGATCCGTTCCGGAATAGCGTCCGTCGTATACCTTATTCTGATGCTCACGGACAAGACCGAGAACTGTGTTTTTCACTACCAGGATCTTCACCGGGATCCGGTTGACCGCGATCGTAGCCAGCTCATTCATAGACATCTGGAAGGAACCGTCTCCGCAGACACAGACGACCTGTGTATCGGGACTGCACATCTTTGCACCGATTGCCGCAGGAATGGAATATCCCATGGTTCCCATACCGCCGGTCGTCAAAAATCTGCCCTTCTTCATCACGTAATTGTCTGCGGACCAGAGCTGATTCTGTCCGACATCCGCCACGTAGATCGCATCCTCATCCATTTTCTCGGAGAGTGTCTGCACGAGCGTCATTGGATTGATCAGGTCATTGCTGAATACTCTGTGATCCACGGTTCCGTGCTTGATATCCTCCAGCTTTTGAATCCAAGCCGCTGTATCCAGATGAATATCCGCCTCTGTGAGCTCACGGAAGATCTTCTTCGCATCTCCTACCAGCGGAAGTGTCGGTCCCAGATTTTTACCGATCTCCGCTGTATCAATATCGATATGAATAATGGAGACCTGCTGTTCCAGATTTTCCGGCTTCGGAACGGCACGATCTGCAATACGTGCTCCGACAACGATCAGCAGGTCGCTCATCGCCACAGCGCGGTTTGCATAGGGTTTTCCGTTATTTCCCAACATACCGAAGTAGAGCGGATGCTCCTTCGGCATGACGCCGATTCCCATCATGGTATTGACGAGGGGGACACCGTTCTTCTCACAGAATGCGGTGATCTCTTTCTCCGCATCTGCCAGGATCACACCGCCTCCGGCGCAGATGAGAGGCTTCTTTGCCTTCTTGATCGCCTTGACCACCTTGGCCATCTGCTGCGTGTTTCCCTTTGTATTCGGCTTATAGCTGCGGATGCTGACTTTCTCCGGATAGACAAACTTCTTTGTGAGCTCTGCCTTCTGTACATCTGCCGGAATATCAATGAGAACCGGTCCCTTTCTTCCGGCCTGGGCGACATAAAATGCCTCCTTCACGATTCTCGGGATGTCATCCGCGCTCTTGACCAGGTAGCTGTACTTGACGATGGATTCCGTCATGCCGCGCATATCTACTTCCTGGAACACGTCCTTTCCAAGCAGATGGCTCTCTACCTGACCGGTAATGGCGATCACCGGAATGCTGTCCGCATAAGCTGTCGCCAGCGCCGTGATCAAATTGGTTGCCCCGGGGCCGGAGGAGGTCACGCAGACCGCCGGCTTTCTGGAGATTCTGGCATAGCCGCTTGCGGCATGACCCGCTGCCTGCTCCTGTCTTACGAGAACATGCTCGATGGTGGAATCCGGCAGTGCATCGTAAAATGGTGCGATCGCGACACCCGGATATCCGAAGATCTTGGATATTCCCTCAATTTCCAGGCACTTTACCAGTGCTTCAGCTCCGTTCATGTAATTTGCTCCTTATTTCTTACTTTCAGAGATGCGCCCTTGCATCTCCGCCTGTCTTGCATTGCTCTGTCCTGCAATGATCCGTTCTGCCGTCACCTGTATCTCAGTGATCCGTTCTGCCGTCACCTGTATCTCAGTGATCGTTCTGCAGACAGCTGTATTGCAGGCAGCTGTTTTCATTTTCCGCCGAAGCGTTTCAGCGGGAGGTATACACGATCGAGGAAAATGCCGGCAGCTGAATCGCTGCGGCCTTTCCCGCCTGCGTGGTAAGGACCTCTACAGTAGCGGACTTTCCGCCGTATTCCCGCGCATCTGTGTCGAGAAGCGGGATCAGGACCTCGTCCTCCTCCGGCTCATAGTAATACACTGTGTCTCTATTTGAAAAATTAAAGAACGCGCGGACTGTCTGCTCCGCAGCACGTCTCGTAATGCCGAAGACATTGCTGCCGCCCTCATTCATGGTGATCCACTCAAATCCGTAGGACTCATAATCCCGCTCAAAGAGCGCCGGATTGCCGCAATATACCTCATTCAGCCGCTTCATGAAGCGGTAGAAATCGCTGTGATTCGGATACTCAAGAAGTGAGTAGTCCGGCTCACGCGTCTCATCCCATTCACGGAACATGGCAAGCTCATTGCCCATAAAGTTCAGCTTCTTTCCGGGATGCAGGTACATATAGGTATACAGCGTGCGCAGCTGCGGGAACTTGTCCTCGTACTCTCCGAAGATCTTGTCGATGATCGTCTTCTTTCCGTGCACGACCTCGTCGTGGGACAACGGCAGAAGATGTCTCTCCCGATAGAAATAATACATGGAGAAGGTAAGTTTTTCCGGTACGGATGAGCGCTCATGGGACTGCTTCATAAAGTAATCCAGCGTATCGTTCATCCAGCCGAGATCCCATTTGTAGTCAAATCCGAGACCGCCCATATGTGACGGAGTCGTACATCCGTTAAATGAGGTGGAATCCTCGGCGATCAGCATGGCTGTGGGATGGATCTGATGGAGCCCTGCGTTCATCTTACGCAGGAAATCGACCGCGACGTCATTGACGCCCTTATTTTCATCTCCCATCCAGTAAATGATCCTGCTGACCGCATCCATCCGCAGACCGTCAAAGTGATACTCACTCAGCCAGTAATTTGCCGCAGACTGGACAAAGCAGGCAACCTCTCTTCTCGAGTAAATGAAGTTACAGCTGCCCCATTCGCTGACGGAAACATCGCTTGCCGGATACTCATAGAGCTCGGTTCCGTCGTACTGACGCAGCCCGTAGTAATCCAGTGCAAAGTGTGCCGGCACAAAGTCAATGATTGCGCCGAGCCCTGCCTGATGCAGTCTGTCTACCAGATACTTCAACTGATCCGCCGTTCCGTAGCGGGACGTTGGTGCAAAGAAGCCCGTTGTCTGATATCCCCAGCTTCCGTCAAAGGGATGCTCGGCAAGAGGCATAAATTCCACATGGGTGTAGTGGTTTGCCTTTAAGTAGGTGATCAGATCGTCTGCGATCTCATCATAGCGATACCACTCCTGCGCCTCCGGATCAGCGGATTTCTGTGCCGCGGATTCTGCATGGAGATTCGGGATGACCGCTGTGTTTGCATTTCCCGGCTTGTACGCCTTAATCTCTCCCTCTGTCAGGGTAGCGACGGCATCGTGTACCTCTTTCCGGGAGGCAGCGCTCTCTCCCTCCGGAAGATCCTCCTCAGTCAGGTCTGTCTCCGGATCGATCTTCGCTTCCTCTGACTCAGTCTCTGCAGCCTCCGTCGCGGTCTTCTTTTCCTCCGGATTTTGGCCAAGCTCACCGAAGCGGCGCTCCCAGGAGCCCGGATGCATCTCATAGATATTCAGAGGCTTGTCGTAATTCAGCGTACGGCTCTGCATCCACTCCTCATCATGGAAGCGGTATGCATTCATGTCACGGATGATAGAGGCAAACGCCGGACGGAGCTCCATGCCGAAACCATAGGGATCGCAGTGCTCCACGCGGCTGTTTCTTCCGTAAATGACATATTTGTACATCTGTCCCGGCTTTGCATCCGGCACAAACACCTCGAAAAACTGACCGTTCAGAGCGATCTGCATGTCCCATTCCTGCCAGTTGTTAAATTCACCGATCAGCGTGACGCGCTCTGCTCCCGGCGCAAAGGTGCGGAAAACAGCTCCGCCCTCCGTCAAATGCGCACCCAGAAAACGATATGCGTCAAAGATTTCTCCCATATAAAACTTATGTAAGTCCACCTTGTGTCACCATCCCCCAAAATTTTCGTTTCAAGCGCGCTGATTTTTACGTTTTGCAGGTAAAAATCACTTACTCATAATGCACTTACCCTAAAACACTTATTCTTAAGCGCTTTGCTTTAAGCACCTATTCTTAAAGCACCTGCTTTTAAATCACTTACCTTTAAATAAGGTACCGACTTTTCTTCCTTCGATTACATTGTACAGCGCATCCGGGTACTTTCCGTTGGTCACGATCGTACTGATGCCCTGTGCCGTTGCAAGCTGCGCAGCCTCCAGCTTTGTGCGCATACCGCCGGTTCCTCTTCTTGAGCCGGCACCGCCTGCAAGGCGGAAGGTCTCCTCGGTGATCTCATCGATTCTGTCGATCAGCTGTGCATCCGGATAAAGACGGGGATCCTTGTCATAGAAGCCGTCAATATCTGAGAAAATGACCAGTTTTCCTGCATTGCAGAGAATTGCAACGATCGCGGAAAGCTTGTCATTATCACCGAAGAGGCGGTCCTTGGACTCGATCTCCGTGTAGCTGACGGAGTCATTTTCATTGATGATCGGAATGACACCCATTTCCAGCAGCGTATTGATGGTATTGGAAAGGTTTTCTTTCTTCTCCTCCTCCTCAATATCGTCTGCATTGAAAAGGATCTGTGCTACGTCCTGATCATAATCCCTGAAGAACTTGTCATAGAGGAACATGACAGAGCACTGTCCGACTGCTGCCGCTGCCTGCTTGTATCTCAGCTCAGTGGGCTTCTCTTTCATGCGAAGCTTGCTCGCACCGACAGAGATCGCACCGGAAGAGACCAGCACGACATCATAGCCGCGGTTGTGAACATCCGCCAGCACGCATGCCAGACGGTCAAATTCACGAAGATTCGTGTTTCCTTTTTCATTCGTCAGAGTCGATGTGCCGACTTTCACGACGATACGGTTTTTATTTACCATGGGTGCTCCTAATCTTGAACTGTATAGTCATACCACTATATCTTACCTGTTTCCCGGACGGCTTTCAACCGAAATTATC
>JAUNAN010000095.1 GCA_030527595.1 Lachnospiraceae bacterium
ATTCAACATCTTAAGTCAGTATTTTTGAGTTTACACAGACTTTGAAACAGTCTCAGTCGAAAACAAAATGGATGCCACCTGTACAATACAGGATAGCATCCATGTGTTCAGTCTAATTCAATAATGTGTCCAGGATTCTGGGTACACATCACCCTTCGGGAGCCGAACCGCTTTTTTGTTTTTTGCTTTTTGTGATTTTGCTGCTGTGATTTCATTTTCAGCTGATGAGATCAAAAAGAGAGAGCTGATTGGATTCCGCCATCTCGCCCAGCACGCCGTATTCATCGAGCAGATCAATGACTGTCTTTGAGACCTTTGTGCGCTGACGCAGATCATCCTTGGACAGGAAGGGGCCTTTCTTAGCCTCCTCCTCAATGGCAATTGCCTGAGATTCTCCCAGACCTTCCACCGATTTCAGGGACGGCATGATCTTTCCGTCGATGATCGAGCACCTGAGTGCCTTGGCTTTGTAAATATCAAGCCGGTGGAAGCTGTAGCCTCTCGCATACATTTCCCTAACAAGCTTCATATCATCGAACATATCCTGCTCTTTCTGCGAGGCATTCGGATTTTTCCGGATCTGATCCGCCTCAAATTCCAGCCGTTCTTTTCCCTGACACATCGTACCGTAGTCAAAGGTTTTCGCCCTGATCGAGAAAAACGCCGCATAGTAGGCAAGCGGGTAATTGATCTTATAGTAGGCAATACGGAACGCATTCATAACATAGGCAGCCGCATGTGCCTTCGGGAACATATACTTGATCTTCAGACAGGACTCAATGTACCACTCCGGCACATCATGCGCACGCATTTCTTTCTCCATGTCCGGCGTCAGGCCCTTGCCCTTTCTGACAGACTCCATGGTCTTGAACGAGAGCTCCTTATCCATCCCCTTATTGATGAGGAACAGCATGATATCGTCTCGGCAGCAGATAGAAGTCGGAAGGGTACAGTACCCGTTCTCGATATAATACTGCGCATTTCCGAGCCACACATCCGTTCCGTGGGAAAGTCCCGAAATTCTGATCAGCTCCGAGAAGGTAGACGGATGGGTATCCTTCAGCATGCCTATAACGAAATTCGTGCCGAACTCAGGAACTCCCAGAGTTCCCATCTCACAGCCGTCAAGATCCGCAGGCGTCACACCCAGTGCTTCCGTTCCCGAAAACAGAGACAGCACGCCCTTGTCATCCAGCGGCACATCGTGGGGATCTGTATCCGTCAGATCCTGCAGCATACGGATAATGGTCGGATCGTCGTGCCCGAGAATATCCAGCTTCAGCAGATTCGTATCTATAGAGTGATAATCAAAGTGCGTCGTAATAAACGGTGAATTGACGTCATTTGCCGGGCGCTGCACCGGAGTGAACCAGTTGATGTCCATCCCCTTAGGCAGAACGATAACGCCTCCGGGATGCTGGCCGGTCGTTCTGCGAACGCCGACGCATCCTTGCGAGAGACGCTCCAGCTCACATCTCTTTTTGGTCTTTCCCAGATCCTCAAAATAATGCAGCGCGTAGCCATAGGCAGTCTTTTCCGCCACGGTACCGATTGTTCCCGCCTTGAAGGTCTGTCCCTTTCCGAAGATCACCTCCGTGTAGGACTGTGCCACGTTCTGCTCGTCACCGGAAAAATTCAAGTCAATATCCGGCTCCTTATTGCCCGCAAATCCCAGAAAGGTCTCAAACGGGATGTCAAATCCGTCTTTATAGAGCGGCTGACCGCACTTCGGACAGATCCTGTCAGGCATATCGCAGCCGCAGCGGCCGTCCAGATGCGCCTGTGTGGGCTCCTCCGAATCAAAGTCACTGTAGAGACAGTCCGGATTGAGACACCTGTAGTGAGGTCCCAGAGGATTTACCTCCGTGATATCTGCCATGGTTGCGGCAAACGAACTTCCGACGGATCCTCTGGATCCGACCAGATAGCCGTCATCATTGGACTTTTTCACCAGCTTCTGGGCGATGATATACATAACGGCGTATCCGTTGGAAATAATAGAGGTCAGCTCCTTGTCCAGTCTTTCCTTGACGACATTGGGAATCGGATCTCCGTACCAGCGCTTCGCCTTTTCATAGCACATCTGCTCCAGATCTTCCTCCGCATGAGGAATGGTCGGCGGGCATTTGTCCGGATAGATCGGAGAAATATTCTCTATCATATCCGCGATCAGATTCGAATTCGTGATCACGACCTCTTTGCACTTCTCGTCCCCGAGATAGGCAAATTCCTTCATCATCTCATCCGTTGTTCTCAGATACAGAGGAGGCTGCTCCGTCACATCCTTATAGCCGTGTCCCGCCTGAATGATCGATCTGTAGATCGCATCTTCCGGATTCAGGAAATGCACGTCGCAGGTAGCGACCACAGGCTTCCGGAACTGTTCTCCGAGACGCACGATCTTCCTGTTGATCTCCTGAAGATCCTCTATCGTCCCGATACCGCTCTTCGGATCCTTCAGAAGATAGCTGTTATTGCCGTCCGGCTGAATTTCCAGATAGTCATAATAATTGGCGATCCTTGCAATCTCGGCATCTGTCTTTCCCTCGAGGATCGCTGCATATAATTCCCCTGCAGAGCAGGCGGATCCCAGAATCAGACCGTCCCGGTGCTCATTCAGCACACTTCTCGGAATTCTCGGCCGCATCTTGTAATAGTTCAGATGCGATTTGGAGACAAGTGTATAGAGATTTCTTCTTCCGGTCTCGTTTTTCGCAAGCAGGATCGCATGATAATACCGCAGATTCCGGATACGGTCAGGAGAGATCGTACCCTTTTTGTTTAGATCATCAAAGGTCTCAACCGAGAGCTTCTCCATCTCATCGAGGAGCTTTCCGTAAACCAGGGACATGCACTGTGCCCTGGAAAATGCCCGCATCGTGCCGTTGCACGGAACCTTCAGATATTTTGCGAGACGCTCAAACCGGATCTTTCCGATATCCGGCAGCAGGAATCTCGTGACAGCAGGGATATCCACCCAGGTATCGCAGCGGAACGTGAGTCCGAGCCGGTCTGCCGCCGCTGTCAGGAAGTTGATCTCCTGATCCGCATCATAGGCAACCAGTGTCATTCCTTCCGCAAATGCAAAAAATTCCGTCAGAACCGTCTTCAGATCGCCGGATTTCGCAACCATGCTGTCCGTGATTCCGGTCTCAGCCTGAATCGAGAAGGGAATCGGTCTTCCGGGATTGACAAGCGAGGTGAACTCTTCTTTTATTTTCCCGTCCTCTACCCGGATCGCACCGATCTCGATAATATCATGCATAAACGGAGACTGCCCCGTGGTAACAGTGGAAAATACGACCACCGGATCATGAATGCTCTTCATCAGCTCACCGCTGACCAGGGCCTTCATATCATCCACAAGATAGGCCTCCATGCCGTAGATCACCTTAAAATCCGCATCCTTCGGAATGCCGCCCTTGCCGCCTATCGTATGATATGCCTCGGGAAAGGCCTGCACTACGCCGTGATCCGTGATCGCCAGAGCCTTCATTCCGAATCGATAGGCCTGCTTCACGATATCCTTTGCCGAAGAAACAGCATCCATATCGGACATCTTCGTGTGACAATGCAGCTCCACCCGCTTCTCCGGAGAGGTATCCTCCCTGACGGTCTGAATGGAGGGAATGCGCTTGATCCCGTAGACGCTCTTGATCATCATCTCATTATCGTAGGGATCAAAATCCATCATTCCGTTTACCATAAAGCAGCTGCCCTTCTTAAAGGCGCTCTCAAATTCCGCCTGCTCCTCCTTCTCGAACCAGAGCTTCATGCGGACAGAATCAGTATGATCCGTAAGGGAGATCGTGCAGATAATGCGTCCTGTTCTTGTCTCCCTGGTCTCCATGCCGAAGACCTCACCGCGTACAATGACCTCATGCGGATCCTCTCCGAGAGCCTCCATTTTTTCCGCTGCACCGTCGAAGCTGCGTCCGTAAATGACAGTCGGATCATTGGACGGCGTCTTCGGGCGGACATAGCGCTTCTCTTCCTTTTTGGGGAGCTTTTTCTCTTCCACAGGCTCTTCCTTACGGGCCCGATTGCTGTTTTGCACGCTTCTCACGCGCTCTGCGATACGATTCTCATCCTGCGCATGTACAGCTCCCATATCTTTGGTAAGAAAGCTCGTCTCCACCTCGACAGCCGAAAAGCCCGCACGCTCGGCAAACACCTTCTCCACATATTCTTCCAGAGCAGCTCCGTGCTGCTCCGCAATAATATTCTTCGGCAGCTCCACCCTGATCAGTCCGCCTGCTTCTATGTAAATTCCGGCATGGATGAAGAGCTGATAGAGCATAGGACTGCGCTTTTTTAATTCTGTGAGCATACTGTCCCTGTAGACAGCATAAAAAGCCTCCGGAGTATACTGCTCCGAAAGCTGAAATTTCTCGATGACAGTCACAGACATCTCCATCTCTTCGAAGAGCTGGTTTGCGATCTGTGACTCAATGGTATAAACATGCTTTTTCTTAAGCCAGTTCGGAGAGGTGAGATACACCCTGAGCCGGCTTTTTGTCTTGTTGACGGTAACCTTATCCACCGTCACATAATTCAGAAGCTCCGAGAGCTGCTTTTTAAATGTCAGTCCCGGAAATACTTCAAAAAACGGTCTGGAGGCGCTCATTGACCTACTTCACTCCTTCCCTGATTTATTGAAGGGAAGAGTTTCGGCCTTCCGCCGAATCCCTTCCCTCCGTATTGTCTTTGTCATTTTCCGCAGAGAGCCGTCAGCTCATCTCTCAGCGCTGTCAGCAGCTGATCCTCAGGCACCTTGCGGATGATCTCACCGCGGCGGATCAGCAGTCCCTCATGCAGGCCGCCGGCAATGCCGAGATCCGCCTCCTTTGCTTCTCCCGGTCCGTTTACCACACAGCCCATGACCGCCACTTTGATATCAAGCGGAAATTCCTGAACCATATCCTCCACCTGATTGGCGAGGCTGATCAGATCGATCTGCGTTCTGCCGCAGGTCGGACATGAAACGATCTCGATTCCGCCCTTTCGCAGTCCAAGGGTGCGCAGGATCAGCTTCGCGGACTTGATCTCCTCAACCGGATTTCCGGTCAGGGATACACGGATCGTATCACCGATTCCTTCGGACAGGATCATGCCAAGTCCCACTGCGGATTTGATATTGCCGGAATAAACGGTTCCCGCTTCTGTGATTCCGACGTGCAGCGGATAATTCGTTTTTTCCGCGATCAGCTTATGAGCCGCCGCACACATCGGCACGTTGGAGGACTTGATGCTGATCACCAGATTATCATATCCGAGATCCTCAATGATGCGCACCTTGTCAAGAGCACTCTCCACAAGGCCTTCCGGTGTGACATGTCCGCCGTATTTTGCGATCAGCTCCTTCTCCAGAGATCCGGAGTTTACACCGACACGAATGGGGATATTCCGTTCTTTTGCCTTCTCCACAACAGCGGAGATCCTTTCTTTACCGCCGATGTTTCCCGGATTAATACGGATCTTATCCGCTCCGTTCTCAATTGCGGCTATGGCGAGACGATAATCAAAATGAATGTCCGCTACCAGCGGAATATGAATCCGCTCCTTGATCTTCGGAAGTGCTTCTGCCGCTTCCATAGTCGGAACCGTACAGCGGATAATATCGCAGCCGGCCCTCTCCAGAGCAAGGATCTGCTCCACGGTAGCATCTACATTTTCTGTTTTTGTATTTGTCATGGACTGGATCAGGATCGGATTGCCCCCGCCGATCACCCTGTCACCGATACGGATCACTTTCGTGCGCTCTCTCATGTGTTATGCCTCCGTCTTTTTTCGATAGACATCAAATTCATAAACCAGATCAAAGTAGGTCTGTTCCTCACTGGTACGTGCAAGCTCCCACTCCGCATCCGTGTCCAGATTCGGAAATGCCGTGTCCGCATCATAGGCATAGTCGATCTTTGTAATATAAGCGGTATCGATATAGGGAAGCATGTCTCGATAGATCTGACCGCCTCCGATCACGAAAACATCCCTCGGATCATACTGCTCCGCAAACTTAACAGCCTCCTCAACAGAGTGAACGACCACTGCCCCTTCTGCCTCATAGCTGTCATTCTTCGTGATCACAACGTTGATCCTGCCGCGAAGAGGCTTCTTCTTCGGAAAGGACTCCAGGGTCTTTCTGCCCATGATCACAACCTTTCCCATAGTCATCTGCTGAAAATACTGCATATCTCCAGGGATGGATACAAGCAGTTTTCCGTTCTTTCCGATATTCCAGTTTTTATCTACTGCTGCGATACAATTCATATAGCTTCCTCTCATTTTTCTCAGATGGCGATGGGGATGTCCCTGATCTGTTCCCCTGTCACATAGTCCTCAACGATCAGATCCGCCGTGGTAAATGCATAAAAATCCTTTACCTCCGGATTGAGACTCACCTTCGGTGCCGGATACTCCGGACGGGAAATGAGCTCTCTCACAATATCCTGATGGCGGTCATAGATATGCGCATCTGTGATCATATGTACCAGTTCTCCCGGAATCATGTCACTGACCTGCGCGAACATCATGAGCAGGATCGCATACTGACAGACATTCCAGTTATTTGCGGCGAGCACATCCTGAGATCTCTGATTCAGGACCGCATTCAGAGTGAGTTTTTCATCTCCGGGATTATGCGTCACATTAAACGTCACTGACCACGCACAGGGATACAGAGCCATCTCGCTCAGATCCTGGTGCTGGTAGATATTTGTCATAATGCGGCGGCTGTAAGGGTTGTTCTTCAGATCAAAGAGAACACGATCCACCTGATCGAACTCCCCTTCCGGATAGTGATGCTTGACACCGAGCTGATAGCCGTAGGCCTTTCCGATAGATCCGTTCTCGTCTGCCCACTCATCCCAGATGTGAGAATGAAGATCATGAATATTATTGGATTTTTTCTGCCAGATCCAAAGGATCTCATCCATGCAGCTTTTCAGAGCCGTTCGGCGCAGCGTAATGGCCGGAAACTCCTTTCTCAGGTCGTAGCGGTTGACCACACCGAACTGCTTGATCGTATACGCAGGCGTTCCGTCCGGCCAGTGCGGACGTACCTTCTGCCCCTCCGTACTGGTCCCGTTTGTGAGAATATCCTCACACATAGATTTGAAAATGCCGTCTGCCAAGCTCATGCCATTTCCTCCTCTTTTCTCTCATAAAATAATTACACAGCTCTGTAAAAGGCTCTGTTTTTGTTCACATCTTCTTTGCTTTCTGTCTCTTTAAGTCCGTCTATTCGGATTTGAGGTCTGACTTATAGAATACCACATTTTTGGGCTGTGTAGTATTTATTGTTCAGCATACTGTTCTTTGCATACCGGTCTTTGATCGGAATCTCCTGCTTTATAAATGTAAATCAGCACCACCGGCTTAGCCGGTGGTTTGCTCTGCGCCTGTAAGGCGCATA
>JAUNAN010000096.1:0-2947 GCA_030527595.1 Lachnospiraceae bacterium
TTGACCAGCAGATGCTGGGATAAGAGGATGTTTCATTTGACCGGCAGATGCCGGGATAAGAGTGTGTTTTTATCACTCGGATGAAATGCGTTTTTGTCGCTTTACAGGCGACCAAAGTCGTCTGCCGAAACTGTAAGATGTGATTATCAAAAAGAGATGCCGATTATGACAGGGAATCGCAGACAAAGCGAATACTCTGAGAAAGGCCGCAGACACATTCACACCTACAAGGAGGCAGACATATGAATCAGAATCTTACAGAACTCGTATTTATTTTAGACCGCAGCGGATCTATGGCAGGAATGGAACTTGATACGATCGGCGGATTTAACGCTATGATCGAAAAGCAGAAGCAGGAACAGGGTGCGGCATTTGTTTCCACGATCCTTTTTTCAAATGAAAGCACCGTGCTTCACGACCGGGTTCCGGTAAAGAAGGTAGCACCACTTTCAAGACGGGACTTTCAGGTCGGCGGCTGTACTGCTCTCATCGATGCGATCGGCGGCGCGATCCACCACATCGGAAATATTCACAAATATGCCCGCCCCGAGGATGTTCCGGCACATACCATGTTTGTGATCACAACCGACGGTATGGAAAATGCAAGTCACAGATACACCTCCGATGAGGTGAAACGGATGATCGAAAAGGAGCAGAAGAAGTACGGCTGGGAATTTATTTTCCTCGGCGCAAACATCGATGCAGTATCGACTGCAGCCAATTTCGGAATTGCCAGGGATCATGCAGCTAATTATCATAATGATCCGATGGGCGCGGCGGTCAATTTCGATGCGCTGGGGGAGGCGATCAGCCAGGTCCGCACAGGCGGGAAAATGAAAAAATCCTGGAGAGAAAAGATCGATCATGATTTCATGTCCAGGTGATCAATGTAAGGGCAGAATGAAAAGAGATCATATACAAAGCATGAAAAAAGCAGAAGTATCTTGCGGGATGCTTCTGCTTTTTCTGGCTTTGGGCAGCCAAGGCAAGCCAAGTATTTTAGGAACCGAAGAAGCTTCTGATCGATCAGTAAAAACATGCGGAAGGGACTGCTGTCCTGTATCAAATAATTGTTACAATGACGTCAGCCCCTTTATTATTGAGCGAATTTTTCTGGTATAATAAAAAAGAAATAGACAATCAATTGCATCCCCGATTCGGGAACGATACCGGGGATGCTCATTTTCCGTATAGAGGATAGAAAGATGCCTGAGTTCTCCCATCTGCCCCACATGGGCAAGCGCATGATCAAGACCAGCATTGCTGTGTTTTTTTGTATGTTAATATACAGAATACTTGGCTATCAGGGAGGTACCATGCCTGTGGAGGCGGCAATTACCGCGATCATCTGCATGCAGCCCTTTATCAGCGACTCCAGGACCTTTGCCTTCAACCGCATCTCCGGAACTCTGGTGGGCGCATTTTGGGGAATGCTGTTTTTGCTCCTTATGTTTCGATTTCCTGTTCTTGGAAAGCATCATGTGATCCTGTATGTATTTATGGCTGTCGGCGTTCTGATCTCTGTCTATTCGTCCGTAGCCCTGAGAATTCCGGATGCTTCCGGCCTGGCAGCCATCGTTTTTATGTGTATTGTTGCCAGATATCCGGATATCGAAGATCCGATTCTGGAGGTCGCCCGGCGCTTTCTCGGCGTCATGATCGGGACCTCCGTCGCAATCGTCGTCAATGTGGTGCGCCTCCCGAGGGAGAAAAATGAAGACACTGTGTTTTTCGTCCGGGGAAAGGATCTCACTCCCAACCGTTTTGCACAGGTTCCTGCAGGCGTTCTGTTCCATATGAACCGTCTGCATGAGGACGGGGCAAAGATCTGTATCGTGCTAGAGCATGCGCCTGCACTGTTTACCATGCAGATGAGCAGCTGTCAGCTCAGCGTTCCCCTGATCGTCATGGACGGAGCTGCGATCTTTGACATCAGTAAAAACAGATATATTTCGGTGACGAATATTGAGCGGGAGAAATCGGAATGGATCCGGAAGTTTTTTGCCGAGAGGCAGATCGGATTCTTTTCCTACGCAGTGATCAACAACAGAACCTGTGTGTACCACAGCGGTGAGATGAATGAGCTGGAGATCGAGATTCTGAAGCGTCTTCAGCGGTCTCCGTACAGAAGCTACCTGAACGGAGAGGAGCAAAATGATCACGAGGTGGTCTATTACAAGGTCATCGAACAGGAGGAAGAGCTCAAGAAGCTGCAGAGTGAGCTGGAACCTCTCCTGAGAGAGCAGGGACTTCGATCTGTTCTCAGGGACCAGGCAAGCAGCCCGGGAATCAGCGGTTTGTATATTTATTCGGCAGAAGCAACTGTGGAGAATGCCCGGACTCTGCTCATGGAGCTGCTTCAGGTTTCCTTTGGTATGGAGCTCAAGCCGATGAATATCTTTTCGCGCAGCGAGCGCTACAGTGAGAGAGAGGCCTCCATGGTCCTTCGCCGGCTGATGCACGCATATGAGCCGCTGATCTTCAAGAAGTATTTTCGGAAGGGTAACTGATCGAAGAACTAAGCTATCGGACAGCTAAGCCATCACTTAGTGAAGGCTGCGGACAGGGAGAGAAAAGATGAAAATGAGCGGGTATGAGGCGGCGGTCGTGCTGGGTCTGACCCTCGTTCTTGGAACAGGCTGCGGAGCGGTTGAGAGTGAGGCGACGCAGACCGTTTCTGAACAGGGCGTGCGGGACGAAGAGGCGGACAGCCCCATGACTTCGGACAGAGAAGAGGACAGCCTTATGACTGAGGATGGAAGCGCCTCGGCAGAGGAGTCTTCGGTCAGTGCGGATCCGGCAGAGGAGACGGGCTTCCACATCACTGCATCTGCCGGCTTTTCGCCGGAGAGCGGTCAGGAGAACGGTCAAGATAGCGGTCAGGATAGCGGCACAAAGACGATCATGATCTACATGATGGGATCTGATCTGGAATCCGGGAATGCGG
>JAUNAN010000096.1:3047-7335 GCA_030527595.1 Lachnospiraceae bacterium
ACAAAGACGATCATGATCTACATGATGGGATCTGATCTGGAATCCGGGAATGCGGCTGCCACCAGTGACATGGAGGAAATGATGGATCATCTTCCGGATCTGGAGAAGGTTCACGTCCTTGTTTATACCGGCGGATCAAAGCTGTGGCACAACGGAGTTCCTGCGGACGCAAATATGGTATATGAGCTCGTTGAGGAGGGGCTCTATCCCGTGCAGGAATATGCATCGAAGTCCATGGGAGAGTCGGAAACTCTGGCGGAGTTTCTGAACTATGGATATGAGAATTATCCGGCGGATACCTTCAATCTGATCTGCTGGGATCACGGAAACGGACCTGTGGAGGGATATGGAAAAGACAGCCTCAATGACAATGACTCCCTGGAATTGACGGAGCTTAAGGATGCTCTGGAGGCATCTCCCTTCGATGCCGAAAATAAGCTGGCATTGATCGGATTTGATGCATGCCTCATGTCCTCGGCGGAGCTTGCCTGTGCCGTTTCTGAGTACGGAGACTATCTCATCGCATCTCAGGAGGTTGAGCCCAACTACGGGTGGAATTATGCATTTCTGGAGACAGCCGGAGAAGTGGGTACGGAGGGGCTGGTAGGCAGTATCATAGATCAATACGTCTCCTTCAACGAGAGCTATTTTCAGGAAAATGAAAATGTGCGCAGTGAGGTCACTCTTGCAGCGGTAGATCTCTCTCTTGCCGGTGAGCTTGAGGATGCGCTGAATCAGATGTTTGCGGATGCCGGCAGGGATATCAGCGGAGATTATGTGAGTCTTGCCTCTGAGCGGGTCCGGACCCGGGCCTTCGGAAGAGCATCCACGGGATCGGAGTATGACCTGGTGGATCTCAGTGCCCTCATGACTTCTATGGAGGAAAACTTTCCGGAGGAGACGGAGAAGATCCGTGCACTTCTGGACGATATGGTAGTCTGTAACGGCTCTAATACGGAAGAGAGCTGCGGCCTCAGTCTGTACTACCCCTTCTACAATAAGACGTACTACAAAAAGTCCTGGGGAGACAGCTATCAGGAGCTGGGCGTACTCTCGGATTATGCGGACTATCTTAAGAAATACAGTAACATCTGGCTCTCCACGGATATGCAGAGCTACTTTGAGGGCACGCTGGAGGCTGAGACAGAGGGAAATTCCGTCTATTCTCTACAGCTCAGCGATGAGCAGGCAGAGCGATATGCCTCCGGCTGTTATTATATTTTCCGGAGACACAGTGACAGCGGCAATCTGTATGAAATGGTGTCGGCAAGCGATCAGGTGGAATATAAGAACGGAAAGCTGAGCGCGAATTTTGACGGGAATATCATATACTGCGAGACGGATTTCGGAGAACTCTACGTTCCCCTCATGCGGCAGTGGGATACCGTGGACGACGAGACGAGATATTCGGTATTTACCTCATTTGAGAAGACCTTTGGGGAGACGTACGGGAATCTGTTTAACGATTCAGAGGATGCTGACACTTTAGAGGATACAACCGCATCAGGAGCAATTCAGCTGGCGCTGAATCAGGAGACAAAAGAGGTAACGGTCACAGATGTGGTGAGTACAGAGGAATCCGATGGAGCGGGTCTGGCTTCCGGTAAGCTGCCGAAGATCGATCTTGACGACTATGCCCATGTGCAGTTCTACCGGCCGATGCGGTATCTGACACGGGATGAGAACGGACATATCCTGGATTTCTGGGAGTGGAGCGAGAATACCTTTATTTCCTGGATCGATCTGCCTATAGCAGACGGACTGAAATTTTCTTACCGCCCCCTCTATAATACCGGGGACGAGTACTACATTATGTTCCGTGTCACGGACGTACAGGGCAGCGTGTACTGCTCAGAGCCTCTGCCCATGCTCATGGAAGATGCCCCCGTAAAGGAGGAAAAAGGAATCGCAGGGACGGCTGTCTGGGAGTCCGGCCCCTCCTGTCAGGTGTTCTCCGAGAGCGGCGTGACCATGGAACTGTACCTGTGCGAGAGTGATGAGGCTGTCCCCGCATGGATTGTAAGGATCACCAACGAGAATGCGTTTGGAATAGATCTGCGCATCAAGGAAACCACTGTGAATGGCACCTACTCCACATCCGGACAATCTTATATTTCACTGGATGCAAACAGCAGCGGTGAATATGAGCTGGGGAGTATACGCACGCTCAGTCAGGCTTCGGGAATCGGCCTGCCGGAGTCTATCCGGTTTAAGATTGAATTGATAAATGCCGCAACTGACGGTCACCTTCTCTTTGATGAGAGCTATGCAGTGGAGCTGGGAGATGACGTGGAGTCCTCTCTGGTCTATGAGCCCTATCACGAGGCACTTGCGGACGAGCAGGTTCTTCTGGAGAAAGGGGGAATCCGGGTAACACTTGCCGGCTTTGGCAGAAATCCCGCCTCGACAGACGGACAGAATGTGACGAGACTTCTGGCGGAAAATACGGGAGATCGGGAGGCAGAGGTCTCGTGGACCGGATTTGCCGTAAACGGGCAGTATAAGACCCTGGAAAAGGCTGCGGAGCTGGGAGCCGGTCAGATGAGCTGGCTTCGGGGAACGGAAGTCCATGAACTGAGTGAGAAGCAGGGAGCAGCCATAGAGACGCTGACCCTGTATCTGAGTGTAGACGGGGAAGCGTATATATGCCCTGTGAAGCTGTCTGCTCACAGTGCATCTTCGCCGGATGCATCGGAGATGATCGGTCGGGAGATTGTCTATGAAGATGAGGATGTTTGCATTTATCAGGGAAGCATTCACACCGGAGAGTACGGAGACAAGCGCGGGAATGTCTGGATTGAAAATAAATCAGATATAAACCTGCAGTTGAATCTGACCTATCTTGAGATAGGGGACGAGGTTCTCCTTGATTACGAGGGGGCGGACCAGAGTATCTATGCGTATTACGGCAGCGGTGAGCTCCCGGCGGGCGTGTGGAAAATGATTGAACTGCCCCTTTACTATGACGAAGAGGCTGCGGAGGCAAAGTACGCCTACGAGTGGAGAAGAGCGGGAGAGACGGAAACACTCGGGCAGGCAGAGGATCTTTTCCTCTTCGCGGAGAATGGGGATGAAGAGTGAAATTGATGCTTCCGGAGGCGAGAGTGAGACAGATCTACAAAGACCGGAGCTGAAGGGTGAGATCGATGTTTCCGGAGGCAAGAGGGAGACAGATCTACGGAGACCGGGTCTGAAGAATGAGATTGAGATGCGGAAGTGTGGGGGTGACGTATGAAAGGCGGGAAGAAGAGGAAATACAAGGGAATTGCTCTGATGTTGTCCGTACTTCTGATCCTTTTTTCGGGAGGATGCGGTGAGAACGGAGAAGAAAGACTTCCGGAGGGAGGTTCTTCAGAGGTCGCAGAGGAAAGCTCCGATCAGGTAGAGGCGGAGGCGGCCATGCGTCCCCATAACCGGGAGACGATCTATGAGGGGAACGGGCTTCGGTTGGAACTGTCCATGGAGTTTAGTCCTCTGGCGTCCGGAAGAGGCTGTTATCTCATTTCCTCCTCAGAGGAAGAGAGTTGGATGAAGTATGAACTGGACTCCATTGTCGTAAATGATGTGCTGAAAGCAAAGGGAACATACGGAACTATTGAAAACGGAGAGTCCAATGATCCGAAGCTTTCCGATATGAGTCAGGATATGCAGCTTTCCGGGATAGAAGAGATCCGGTCTCTGTCTTTTCACCTGATCCTTACGGATGACAATTACGATATCATTGAGGAATCGGATCAGCGTGTGGAATTTGACCGGCCGCTTGTCTATGCACCCGCAGGAAATCTGGAGATCAGTCCCGAGGCAGAGGGAATGATCCTGGCAGACAATGATAATCTTCGAATGGAGATCGTATACTGCGGAACGCCGCCGGGAGCATACTCAGAGGATCTGCATTTTGTGATTGCGGCACAGAACCGCTCTGACTACGAGAAAAACGTCTATGTGGAGAATTGCACCGTCAACGGGATGACTGTGGATTTCACTGATAACTGGCAGAGTGTTCCGGGAGGACAGACCGGTTTTATTGAGCTGAAGATCTACGAGAGCAGTCTTGAGAATCTGAATGGCCGGGCGATCAGAGAGATGAACCTTCAAATCTGTACCTATGCAGAGGGATACGGCTCGGGAGGAGAGTGGTACGAGCTGAACTTTGCCGATGATGAGGCGGAGGAAGAGGCGGACGACAGAGAGAAGATACTTCTGGACAGCTTCGAGGATGTCTCCATCTATCTCCTTCAGGAAAATCCGACTTTGATCACCTATACAGACGGCACAGAGCTGATTTACT
>JAUNAN010000013.1:0-1948 GCA_030527595.1 Lachnospiraceae bacterium
TCGGGGATGGCATGATATAAAGCACCCCGATGCTTTTTTTGGCGGTTGCCGGTCGTTTGGGCATCGGGGTGGGCATGATATAAAGCATCCCGATGCTTTTTTTTGTGGGCTGCCGGCTGTTCAGGCATCGGGACTTATATTATGTTAAGCATATCAATGCTTTTGTCATTGGAGACTGGAAGAAAAAAGAAGGCGAAGGATCAATTCAAATGTTTGAATTGATCCTTCGCCTTTTAGGAAAGAATAATTTTATAGTCCCTTTTAATGTGTAAATGTACTTTATTCTGCGTGCTCCGAAGGACAGCCCGGTCTTTTGGACTTACAGCTCATCGACAAGGAGGATACCTTCGCTTGTTTTCAGGTGAGCAATCATCTTGGAAGCGGAAATCTGACGATTCATGCGAAGGGTCAGGATCGCGCATGCATTATGCTTGGATGTGACCTTGGAACGGGTGATTTCCAGATCCTGAATGCGGATATTGCTCTGTTTGAAATAATCCATAACAGCGTTCAGTGATTCCTTCCCGGTGTACTCGATATAGAGATTCACAACGGGGGAGTGCTCCAGTACATTGTATTCGAGCTTTGCAAAAAGCAGCTCGGCAACTTCGATCAGAATCGTTGCGACGATTGCGCCCTCGAAGAAGCCTGCGCCTGCGGCAAGACCGACGATCGCAGCAGCCCAGAGACCTGCGGCAGTGGTAAGACCCTTTACGCGTTCTCTACGTGTAATAATGGTTCCGGCACCGATAAAACCGACACCGGCAACGACCTGTGCTCCGAGACGGGCCATATCGGTGAAATAATTCATATAGAGATACATATACTGGCTGGTGACTGTGGTCATTGCCGCACCCAGGCAGATCAGAATATGTGTGCGGAAACCGGCAGGGCGTCTCTTGTACTCGCGTTCAAGACCGATAATGCCGCCGCAGATGACTGCGAGAAACATTCTTATTGCGACCGAGAGCATGGTAATGTCCCGGATGCCGTCGAAAATAGCTAACATCAGGTAGATCCTCCTTCTCTCAAATCTCGTAGATCGTTGTGATCGTACTCAGCTGTGCCACAGAGGTAATGAACTCCGTGTGGGACATCTTATTGTTCATGCGAATATTGAATACCGCACTGTGCGGGATTCCTCTCTTAAGATCACCTCTGTCGATATCGACTTCATAAATTCGTGCATTTAAATTTTTGATGCAGGAAATAATTGCGCCGATATCATTCATGGATTCATATTCCACGAACAGGTTGATGGACGGAGCGTATTCCACGACACGGGATTCCATACGCGCCAGAACACTGACGGAGAGAAGGATCAGGATCACGGCAAGCAGAACGACTTCATAGAAGCCTGCTCCTATTGCAAGTCCCATACAGCCTGAGGCCCACAGACCTGCTGCTGTTGTCAATCCCTTGACCTCCTGATTGCCCGTGACGATGATCGTCCCGGCACCGAGAAAGCCGATACCGTTGATGACCTGTGCACCGAAACGGGAAACGTCAGTCCGGATGCCGATCTCACTTGCAAGGGAATTCCAGACTGTGGTCAGCAGATTGTATTCATATAAGCTGAGCTCTATTGTCAGTGCTGCGCCGACACAAACCAGCATATAGGTACGCAATCCTGCTAGACCCGAGGTGCGGTGACGGCGTCCGCGCTCCATTCCTATGATTCCGCCGCATAGCATGGCGAGAACAAGACGGAAGGTTACGGACAGAAAATTCATTTCTCTAAGATAATCTAGCGCATGAATCATGTCTGTTTTTCCTTAATATCCGTTATTGTAATGATACAAAAGATTCATTTCTGCAGATCTGCATAAAAACGAACATTCAACAGATCCGCAAAAAATCCGAAAGCGGAAGATCAATCATCCTCTTCCTCGGGAATGATCAGGTCATAGTCTCCGGAGCGAAGGAGCTCTGCGAATCCGAAGCCGTC
>JAUNAN010000013.1:2048-29378 GCA_030527595.1 Lachnospiraceae bacterium
CTTGCATTCGCTGTTAAAAATATTATAATTAAACAAAACGCAGCGAGCGGAAACGTGTACGTAGATTGTTTCGCTCGATAGGGGATCGTTTTATGAAAGGAGATTCGATGTGAGTAAGGTTAAAAGTGAGAAGCCGCGTCATCCTATGACGTCAAAGAGACTGAAAAACCAGTTTCTTAACATTGTTACGAATCCTTTCAATGTCATCGTACTGATTACACTGGTGATCCTGTTTTGTCTGGTCGTCATTCCGTTGATCCAGATGGTGGCGAGTACATTTACGCTTGCAAAATCGGAAACCAGACGTGTGCACGGTGAAGTTGGAAGTTTCACAATGTACTACTGGAAGTATATGTTTGCCAGCACGCTGTCTTCGGCAGCTTTCTTTAAGCCGCTGATTCACTCGCTGGTCTGCGGTGCGTTTACGGTACTTGTTTCCGTCCCGCTCGGTTCCGTACTTGCCTGGCTGCTTGTCAGAACGGATATCCCGGGAAAGAATATTATCGGTCTTCTGATCGTAATTCCGTACATGATTCCGTCATGGACGAAAGCAATTGCATGGCTGTCTATTTTCCGAAACAGCCGTTCCGGTGCGAACGGTCTTCTGACCGGTCTCGGTATTCCGGTTCCTGACTGGCTTGCATACGGTCCGATCGCGATCGTGCTTTGCATGTCTCTTCATTATTATGCGTTCGCTTACATGAATGTATCTGCTGCGCTTCGCTCCATCAACTCCGAGCTTGAGGAGATGGGCGAGATCTGCGGTGCGACGAAACCTCAGATCCTGAAGAGCATCACCCTCCCGCTTGTTATGCCGGCAATTCTTTCTTCTATTATTATGACGCTGAGTAAATCCATCGGCGCATACGGCGTAGCGGCAAACCTTGGTACCAGAATCGGATACTTTACTCTGGCAACCAAGATGAAGCAGTTTATCGAAAAAGGACCGACAGGTGTCGGCTATTCGATGTCTATTGTCCTGATCGCTATTGCAGCCCTGATCATTTACGGAAACCAGAAGATCATCGGTACCCGTAAGTCCTATGCAACGATCGGCGGCAAGGGTGGAAGATCTACAGATATGAAGCTGGGTCGTGCAAAGAAGCCTCTGATGGTTTTCCTGGTCTTCTTCCTGTTCATGGCTATGGTCTTCCCGATGTTCATCCTTGTAATGGAGACATTCCAGATCACAACCGGAAACGGATACGGAATTTCCAACCTGACTCTTTACAACTGGGTCGGAACTGTTGATCAGGCACAGACTTACACGAACTATCCGGGTATCTTCCGGAATCCGGAATTCATGAGTGCGTTCCTGAACACAGTGAAGCTGTCTTTCCTTACTTCCGCAATCACAGCTGTCTGCGGTGTCTTCCTGGGATACATCTCAACCCGCGGACGAGGCAAGTGGTACGGTGCAATGACAGAGCAGCTCGTATTCGTTCCGTTCCTGATGCCGGGCGTTGCATTTTCAACGATGTACTTCGCGATGTTCTCTCAGCAGCATTTCATTATTCCGTCTCTGTACGGAACATTCACGCTGATCGTGCTGACTTCGGTTGTAAAGCATTTCCCGTTTGCAAGCCGAAGCGGTACCTCCAACATGATGCAGATCGCACCGGAGCTGGAAGAGTCCGCAATGATCAACGGCGCGGGATTCTGGAAGAGAATGCAGGCGATCGTTATGCCGCTTGCAAAGAACGGATTTATTTCCGGATTTATGCTGACTTTCATCAGTGTTGCAAAGGAACTTGACCTCATCATCATCATGATGACACCGAAAATGAGAACACTGTCCTTCCTTGCATTCACTTATTCACAGGACGGATATGCACAGATGTCTGATGCGATCTCCGTAATTGTACTTCTTTTCATTGTTGTTTGCTATGTCGTTGCCAATAAGGTGTTCGGCGCAGATATCGGTAAGTCCTGGTAATCATGAGCTGCGAATGATGAAAAAGCGAAGAAAACGGAAAGGAAAAGAAAATGAGCAGAATTGAATTAAAGCATGTTGATAAGTTTTATGGCGACAATCACGTTCTGAAGGATCTGAATCTTACGATTGAAGACGGAGACTTCATGACACTTCTCGGACCGTCCGGATGCGGAAAGACCACAACACTGAGAATCGTCTCCGGTCTGGAACAGCCGCAGAACGGTATTATGACCATCGACGGCGTTGAGATGATCAATGCAGCAGATGCATATTACGCTGAGCCGAGCAAGCGCGGACTGAACCTTGTGTTCCAGTCCTATGCGCTGTGGCCGCATATGACTGTCCGTCAGAATATTGAATTCGGTCTGAAAATTCAGAAGCTCTCCAAAACCGAGATGGACAAGCGCGTGAAAGACGGTCTGGAAATGATGAGAATCGGTCAGTACGCTGACAGATATCCGAATGAGCTGTCCGGTGGTCAGCAGCAGCGTGTTGCGATCGCACGTGCAGTTGCATCCAATCCGAAGCTGCTTCTTCTCGACGAGCCGCTTTCCAACTTGGATGCCCGTCTTCGTATCGATATGAGATCCGAGCTTCAGAGACTGCACAAGACTCTGGGTACTACCATTATTTATGTCACACATGACCAGACAGAGGCGCTGACGATGTCTACGAAGATCGCTCTGTACCGTGCGGGCGAGCTTTCACAGGTTGCATCTCCGATGGAACTGTACATGAACCCGGCAAATCTTGAGGCAGCTGACTTCATCGGAAACCCGAGAATCAACCTGATCGCAGGAAAGGCTGAGTACAAGAATGACAAGCTGTATGTCCACACGAATCTGAAGGATTATGTATTTGATAAGAAGGACATGACAGATCAGGCGCTTCCGAGCGGCACCTTTGATATTCTGGCAGCTCTGAGACCGGAACAGATCACGATCGTTGACAAGGATTTCCCGGATGCGATTCCGGTCAAGGTCTATGCGAACCAGCCGGCAGGCTCTGAAACACTTGTTTCTCTGCAGGCAGGTGACAGTGATTTCATTGCCAAGACGATCGGCCTTCGTTATTTCGATATTGATTCTACGGTATATATCCATATTTCACCGAGCAAGATCAATATTTACGATGCAAAGAGCCAGAATCTGATCAAGCGTGCGTCCCTGGAGGATATTGGCTGAGATTATTGAATTCGTTAATTCACGCAAGCGTTTCCATTGCCCAGGCACTGCGGCAGGTGTTATAATAACGTTAATAAACGAACTTGCGTTTCGCAAAGAAAGGAGCAACACATGAACAGAAAGAAAGTACTTGCACTGCTGATGACTTCTGCTCTTTCCGTATCTATGCTGGCAGCATGCGGATCTTCCGCTTCTACAGATACGACTGCTGCAGACAACGCTGCATCCGCTGTAGTAGCAGATGATACTGCTGCAGAGGGAACAGAATCCGCTGAAGCTGCAGAAGCTGCAGACACTGCTGCGGCAGAGGACCCGGATGCCGGTTCTTACGGACCGATCTATGATGAGTATTCCGAGATGAGCAGCGAAGAGCTCTATGAGCTTGCAAAGGAAGAGGGCGGAGAGATCAATGTCTATGCGACTTCCTCCAAGATGCTGAAAGAAGAAGAAGCTTTTGAGGAAGCATTCCCGGGACTCGATGTTGTTATTTCCGATCTTGATAATGACGAGGTTCTTGAGAAGACAAAGACAGAGTATGATACAGGAAATATTGAGGGCGATGTTCTTCAGGTTAAGGACGCTGCCGGTGATGTTTTCTATGATTACTATGATGAAGGAGTCGTACAGGCATTCTATCCGAAGGATATCTGCGAGCATATTAATCCGGATCTTCTGAAGTACGGCTATCCGCTGTACAGCTCCATGTCCTTCTGGTATTACAACACGGATGCATTCCCGGACGGACAGCCGATCAACAGCTGGTGGAATGTCCTTGATACCAACGAGGACGGCTCCCAGAAGTACAGCATCTATACAAAGGAAATCGGACAGGAGCAGGCTTATCTCTCAATGTTCGCAACCTTCATCCAGCACGCAGATGAGATGGAGAAGGCTTACGAGGACGAATACGGACAGCCGCTTGAATATACTTATGATGCTTCCGCATTTGATTTCGAAGTTCCGGAGAACAATGCAGGCGTAGAGTATCTGTATAGATTTGCTCAGCTGCAGATGACATTCATCAGCGACGGCGACGAGCTTGTTCAGGCAGTTGCAAACTCCACAGCTGATGCACCGGCACTGTGCCTCTGCTCCGGTGGAAAGATCGCTAACCGCGATGAATCCGGTTATGCGATTGCATGGGTTACAAATCTGACTCCGTTTACAGGTCTTGAAAATGTTGAGTACATGTACCTGGTAGGCGGCACAGATAAGCCGGCAGGTGCACGCCTCTTCATCCGTTGGGTAACAGGAGATACAGACGGTAAGTCCGGTGGTCTGAAGCCGTTCATGAAGGAAGGCGTCTTCATCGCTCGTGATGACGTGATCAATGAGTCTAACCCGATCGCAACTGTTGCAGAAGCAGGTGCGGTCGCTCCGGATATCGCAGGCATCTATGAGAGATACCTTGATACTCAGGATATGTGGACATACTGGCTCGACCAGAACCCGAACATGTAATCGCTTCAAAGCCATGCACATTCGTTCCAAAGGATGCGGCCGTGCTTGCACGGGAAAGCGGCCTTTGGAGCGAATGTATAGGGCGCAAGCCCCATTCGGATGTGCGAAGCACAGACGAATGATGGCTTTGAAGAACTGAAGGCCTGAAGATTGGCTCGGTGATGCGACCGTGCCTGCACGGGAAAGCATCATTTGCGGCGAATGTATAGGGCGCTGTTAAAAATGAAATAATTGCGGTAAAGCCTCGGGCCGCACTTTGCTGCCCGGGGCTTTTTTTAGGAAAAAATAGTATGGCAAAGCAAAATACCCCGCTGACAGAGAAACAAAAGAAAAGAAAAAAGAGAGCAGATGCCTTTTGGCGGGCCCTTCTCTTTACAAAAGACGGAAAACCTAAGAGCAGTCTGATGATCTATTCATTCTGCCTCAGTATCGTCTTTGTTGTGTTTTATATTTCTGCAATGTACTTCCTGATTGACTGGATGTACGAACTGGTTTCCGGATTGCCGGCTGTTGCAGGCAATTTGATTCAGTCGCTGATCGTTTTGGCAGCAGGCACGGCAATCGCATTCCTGCTGAACAGAATTTTTAAGGATAAGCGTATCATGCTGGCCACCTATCTCTGGATGGTGGGATACATGATTGCTGTATTTGTGATTGCGGCGATTATTATGGCGAGCTCGGGAGAGATACTCATGCTGCTTCAGTTCTACGTGTGGTTCCTGATCATCCCGGTTCTGCCGACATTTCTTGCACTTTATTTTTACTATCGGAAAACAAATCCATCCGCGGCAAAAGCTGCTGAGGCAGAGCCGGAGTGGAAAAAATATATTAACAGACAGTGATGCATGTGCATCACTGCGATATCACTGCAGTACCTGTACATAAGAAGATGTGCGGAAAGGAGAGAACTATGATTACAACAGTCATGTTCGACATGGGAGGAACGCTTGAGGATATCTGGGTAGACGCAGAGTCAGAGCGTGCAGCGATCGAGAAGCTGGATGAGATGCTGAAGTCTTACGGTCTGGATCCGAAGGTTTCCTATGATGAGCTGAAAGCAGCGGTGGATGCCGGATGGGTAGAATACGGCAAGTATCGGGACGCAACTCAGATCGAGCTGAAGCCGATTCCGATCTGGAAGGATTATGTGCTGAAGTCCTTCGGCTTCCCGGATGAGCAGCTCATTCCGCACTGTGAAGAAATTGCACATATGTGGGAGATCACACATTATCACAGAGGCTTAAGACCGAGAGTCAGAGAAATGCTGGATGCTCTGAAGGCTGACGGCCTTCGCCTGGGCGTCATCAGCAATACCGCGGCACTCTTTCAGGTATTTGATTCCCTGGAGGAATACGGTATCCGCGATTGCTTTGACGATGTCACTCTTTCTTCCGTCACAGGACTTCGCAAGCCATGTACAGATATCTTTACGGTCTCTATGCGTGAGCTGAGATGCGCACCGGAAAATTGTGTCTATGTCGGAGATACGGTCTCCAGAGATATTATCGGTTCCAAGCGTGCCGGCTACGCTGCCGCAATTCAGATCAAATCCAAGCTGACCGGTGAGAAAGATGCGGGAATTGCAAAGGAATTTATGCCGGACTATATTGTGGAAGATATCTATGATGTCTACGACATTGTGGCAAAGCTGAATGGAAAGGCATAAAAAGAGAAGGCAGGCATTCAAAGCAGAAACGATAATTGCAACACAAAAAGAGAAAGTATGATGAAAGCATCGGAGATTCGGAAGAGTTTCCGATGCTTTTATAGTTGAATCTGAAAATTAGAGCCTGAAATTTGATGGAAAAAAGACCGGCATCGCAGAGGGTGCCCGCAATGCCGGAGAATGGAGATATGGATATCTTTTTGAGGCAGGAGGAAACCTGCCGGTGTGCGATCTGCAGGCAGAAAACAGCCTGTCTGATCGGAGCGATCATTCGCGGACCGGTATCGGTGCGCAGGTGGAGCGCTCGACAACGGACGGATAAAGGATCTGATGGGAATATCCCGACTGCTTGTTGTTAATACGGTCAAGCAGAGAGTCGACCGCAACCGATGCCAAAAGCTTCTTTGGCTGTTCGATCGTTGTCAGATTAATGCGGGGAAGGGCACTTGTCTGGATATTGTCGAAGCCGATCAAGGAGAGATCCCCCGGAATATCGATGCCCTTTTCTTCGGCAGCCTTCAGAATGCCGAGGGCATTCGTATCTGTTGAAGAGAAGATGGCTGTGTAATCCATTTTTCTGGAGAAAAGCTGCTTGGCCATCTCGTATCCATGCTTGATGGAAGTGTTTGCAAAAGTGCTGTCCCATGTCTGCGGCTCGATGCCCAGTGCCTTACAGGCATCCTCGTATCCGTTTGCACGGAGCGTATGCGTATTGCTGCCCTTGCGGCGTCCGAAATAGAGAATCTTGCGATGACCGAGGTTATACAGATACTCAACACCCATGTAGGCACCGCGGTAATTGTCGACGGAAACATAGCTCTCCGGAAGATCGCGCATATTTTCACCAAGGAACACGGTGGGAATGCGGGAAAGATACGGAGCGAGAGCTGTATAGCTGTCTGTGCTCGACGGAATCACGATAATGCCGTCTACCTGGCGTCCGAGCAGCAGCTCAAAGAGCTCCTTCTCCTGCTCCGGATCTTTTGAAGAGTTGCACAGAATGATATTGTATCCCCGGGAACGCGCCTGACCGTCCACATAGTAGGCGATCTCGGAAATGTACGGATTGCTTACATTGGTGACGATGACGCCGATGAGCTGCGTGCTCTTCATGACCATGGCACGGGCAAGGGTGTTTGCCGTGTAATTCATTTCCTCGCAGATCTTGAGGATCCGGGAGCGGGTCTCTTCGCTGATCTCCGGACTGCCGGAAAGGGCTCTTGAAACTGTGGAATAAGAGACTCCGGCAACCTTTGCGACGTCCTTAATCGTTACGTTTTTCATTGCTTACTCCTGATTTTATTGGTGAGTGCAGGGCTTTATTGGGAAGGGAAAAATGATAAAACAGCCGCATCTTCTCTGGATTTCGCAAAATAATTGCGCTGTATCCACAATAATACTGTGTTTAATCAGAGGCGAACGGAGAATCATTTGCCCAAAAAGCCTGAATTTACAACCTAAACATAAAAATATGAAGTGATAAATATGTGCGAACAAAGAGATTCGCAGCATAAAAATCAATACGAAAAATTTCCGAAAAACTGTATGAAATAATTATAATCGGCGGAAAGAAAATTTGCAATGTGTTTTCAGCTTTGACAAAAAATAAACGTTACAACCTCGATTTTCTCGACAAAATGGAAAAAATATAGGGGGAGAGAGATTGACAAACGTGAAATCTGGCGGTAAGATGAACATGAAAATAGCGCAAACGTTTGAGTAGCAAAAGGAGGCAGAAGATGATAAAAGCAGTCCTTTTTGACCTTGGCGGGACCATTCATACCTCGCAGGCGGATGAGAAGAGAACGCTGAGATATGCAGAGGCCATGATTGACAGACTCGCAGATTACGGAATAGAAATTCCCGATACGCCTCAGGGTTTCCTGAAGGTTTTGAACGAGGGCGCTGTGCGCTATAAGCGCAGTTCCGAAAAGACCCTGCGTGAGGAAAAACCGGTGGATATCTGGAGCGATTTCTACCTGAAAGAGTACGGGATCTCAAAGGAAGCACTTATGCCCTGTGCGGAGGAGCTGAGTTTCCGCTATGACTATGACCGATCTAAAATCATGAGAAGACCGCATCTGAAGGAGACGATGACAGAGCTTGCGGAGATGGGATTAAAGCTGGGGATGATCAGCAATATAATCTCCGAATCGGTCGTTCCCCATTTTCTTATGGAATATGGAATCTACCATAATATGGATGTGATCCTGACCTCCGCGGCGACGGGGATCAGAAAACCGGATCCCGGAATCTTCCGGATCGCGGAGGAGAAGCTGGGGCTTGCTCCGGATGAGCTTGCATATGTGGGAGATACGATATCCAGAGATATCATCGGAACCAGAAATGCCGGCTGGAAGGTCATGATCCAGATCCCGAGCGGAAGAGCCGTAGACAGTATTCTGGGGTTTGACAGCGAAGAGTGGAAGCCGGATTTCACAATTACGGATCTCTCGGAAATTCCGGAAATCATCAGACAGGTGAATGCATCCTGAATGTGAAAAAGAGCTGACGATTTGCGGCAGCGACCAAATGGAAGGATGAGGAGTCCCGCAGGCCGGGTTCCTTCGTTTTATGAAATGTAAGAAACGCATTACAAAGATAAATAACACTTCACAAGAAAGGAAGAATGGTTATGGGAAAGAATGTCAGCAACATCGATACGATCTTTTTTGATGTAGGTGCAACACTGAGATATGTAAAAGAGGATCCGGAATTTGCTGCCGCTGCAGAGAAGAAATTGATGGAAGTGGTCGGAACGACAGAGAGCCACGATGAGTTTTTCACAAAGCTTGAGGCAAACTGGAAGAAGTACAGAAAATTTGCAAAATCGGAGCTGATCGATGTATCTGAGATGGAGCTCTGGCTGCAGTATTTGCTTCCGGATTATCCGGAGGAAAATGTCGCAAAGAATTCCGCTCTGCTCACAAGACTCTGGAGAGATCATGACGGAAGACGTCTCGCACATGAGGACGTTGTTCCGACTCTGCATGAGCTGGTAAAGAGGGGCTATAAGCTCGGTATTATTGCAAATACAATTACCGAGACAGAGATTCCGATGTGGATGTGCGAGGCGGGTGTCGCAAAGTGCTTCACAACAACGATCCTTTCCTCCAAGGTTCGTCTCCGCAAGCCGGATCCGACCATTTATCTTCTTGCATCCCGCGCCATCGGCTCCAAGCCAGAGAACTGCGCGTATGTCGGTGACAACCCTGTCAGAGACGTAGACGGTGCTGTGGATGCAGGCTACGGCGCAATGGTTCTCTATGAAGATGCAGGTACTGCGGACAGAGAAGGCACAGCTCCGAATCACGAGCCGGATTATGTCATCAAGTCCATCGGCGGTCTGCTGGATCTGTTCCCGTCAAGGGTATAAGGAGAATTTATGGCTGAAATAAAAGGAATCTTTTTTGATCTGGGCGGCACGCTCCGCATTGCGGACGATGACCCCGATCACAAGAGAAGAGCGCTGACCCGTATGGCAGAGCTTGCGGGGGACAAGGCGCCTCTCGTATTTATCGAGACGATCGAACAGAGATATGAGCCCTATCGCGATTGGGCACTCTCCGAAAATAAGGAAGAGGGAGACTTCGGACTTTGGAAAAACTGGCTGCTTCCGGAATTTCCGGATGACAAGCTGGAGGAGATCTGTCATGAGATGACCTATCAGTACCGCCAGTACAAGGGTCTGCGCCGCGTGGTGGACGGCGGCGTGGAGACGATCCGGGAGCTGAAGAAGCGGGGATATAAGCTTGCGATCATCAGCAACCTGATCGGTGAAAATGAGATCCCGGACTGGCTGAAGGCAGACGGACTGGATCAGTATTTTGACGCGGTGGTCCTGTCTTCCGTTACGCACATTCGCAAGCCGGATCCGGAGATGTACCGGATCGCAGCAAGAGAGCTGGGGGTCGAGGTCAGTGAGTGCGTGAATGTGGCCGACAATCTGAAACGCGATTTCCACGGCGCGAAGGAAGCGGGAATCGGTGCAAACATCATGTATGTGGATGAGACGAAGCGCGGTGTGAAAAAGCTCACTGCGGAAACTTATCCGGATTATATGATCTTCAGATTTGCGGATCTCTTAAAGATTCCGCTTCTCAAGGATAAGGAGAACGCTTAAAATGAAAAGAGTGAACACGATCTTTTTTGATCTGGGGGATACCTTCCGGATCATTCACAAGGATGAGGCGTACAGTACTGCGGCAAGACAGGAGATCTGCGATCTTCTCGGAGTGACAGAGGATGCCAACGAATATTATACTGAGGTCATCGAGCCGAGATATGACGGATATCGGGAATGGGCACTGAAATATCTGTGCGAAGCACCCGAAAAGGAACTCTGGACGCGCTGGCTTGCCTATGACAGACCGAGAGAGCTTGTGGAGAAAAATGCTTCCGCGCTCTGCTACGCTTACCGTAAGTCCAAGGGAGAACGCGTCGTGACAGACGGCGGAATCGAAGTGACGAAGGAGCTTTTCCGCAGAGGATATACACTTGCGATCGTCAGCGATCTCGTTGGAACGCACGAGGTGGACGAATGGCTGGAGAAGGACGGCCTGAAGCCCTATTTCAAGTCTGTGCAGCAGTCCTCTGTCTGTCTGCTCAGAAAACCGCATCCGGGCATTTACTACTATGCACTGGAGGAGTGCGGTGCGGATCCGCAGCGTACCTGCTTTGTCGGTGACAATCTGGAACGCGATATCATCGGCGCGAAGGCAGCGGGACTGGGGATGACGATCGGCGTGCGTTATCCGAACAAGGCAAAGAAACCGCAGGAGGTGACACCGGAAAACAGACCGGATCGCTTCATACATCATTTTAATGAGCTCCTTCAGATTTTCCCGGAGCTCAGTGAGGAGGACAGATTATGAGTACAAGCCGCGGCGGTGCAGAACTGGCAAAGGCAGTAGAAGCAGCTTATGCAGCAGGACAGACAGATTATTATCTTGAGCCCCTGGCTCTTGAGGATGCAGAGGGGAATCCGGTCGGCAAGGTGAAGGACGGCGATCAGGTGATCTTCTGCTGCAGACGCGGAGAGAGAGAGATCGAGCTGACAGAGGCATTTGTTGAGGAAGGCTTTGATCAGTTTGACAGAACCTATATGCCGAACCTGGATTTCTCTATCATGACTATGTATCATGAAAAATTTAAAAATCTCCCGATCGCATTTGCACCTGAGAAGGTCGTAAAGCCGGTGGCACAGATCATTTCCGAGGCGGGACTTAAGCAGTTCCACTGCTCCGAGTCAGAGAAGTTCGCACATGTTACGTTCTTCTTCAACGGCGGCGAGAATGAGCCGTTCCCGGGAGAGGTAGATACCTGTGTTCCGTCACCGAAGGGAATCCCGTTCGATCAGAAGCCGGAACTCTCCCTTCCGGAGGTTGCGGAGAAGGTGAAAGGTGCAGTGGAAGAAAATTATGATTTCATTGTCACCAATTTCGCAAACGGCGATGTGATCGGTCATACCTCTAATTCCGATGCAAAGCTGATCGCCTGCGAGAAAATCAGTTACTATGTAGATCAGGTGGCTCATTTTGCCAAGGATCACGGCTATGTGGTTGCGATCACAGCAGATCACGGAAATATCGAGACACTGCGTGATGCAAAGGGCAAGCCGCATGTTGCGCATACCACGAATCAGGTTCCGTTTATCGTTCTTGATCCGGAAGACCGCGATGTTCAGGTGCGTGACGGTGTGCTGTGCGATGTGGCTCCGACGATTCTCTCTGTCCTTGATATTCCGCAGCCAGCCGAGATGGCCGGTGAGAGCCTGATTACCACTCCGGACTTCCACGGCAAAAAGATGCTGCTCATCATCTGCGACGGCTGGGGATACGGATCCAAAGACGACAATGATGCGATCTTCCTGGCTAAGACACCGGAATGGGATGCGCTTCTTGAGAAATATCCGAACAGCAGACTGTGCGCATGGGGAGAGTATGTCGGACTTCAGTCCGGTAAGCCGGGCAATTCCGAGGCCGGCCACACCAATCTTGGCGCAGGCCGTGTCGTTCCGCAGGATGACGTCCGCATGGATAATGCGATCCAGGACGGCTCCTTTATGAAGAATCCGGTTTTCTTAAACGCTGTTGAGAAGGCAAAGAAGAACGGAGCAGCTCTGCATCTGATCTCCTATCTGACGAAGAAATCCAGCCACGGCTGCATTGACTATCCGCTGATGATCACAGAGATGGCAGAGGGCGTGGAGAACGTATATCTGCACATTATCTTTGACGGACGCAGCACGGAGCCGGGAAGTGCACCGGCGCTGCTTGCGGAGCTGGATGAGAATCTGAATAAGCTTGGACGCGGACAGGTCGTTGACGGCGTCGGACGCGGAATTGCTCTTGACCGCGATCATGATTATGAGAAGGTTCGCAAGGCGTACGAGAACATGGTTCTCGGAACCGGAACCAGATACCGCTGAAAACAGGCTGCACCCGCAGGCCGTTTCTGCTGCCTGTACGTGTGAGGCAGCTCCGGCGATCCGGGGCGGAGCATAAAAGGGCAGTATATCATTATGTTACGAAAGGAAGCCGATTTCTTTATTGAAGTTGGCTTCTTTCTTTTGCTGTATAATCGTGTTATAGTAGCTAGAGTCTTTCCGGTGTGCATGCGGCGATCGCCCGGTGCGCTGATTGTTTTGTCGGACTGATGCAGTCTTTCCGGTGTGCCTGCGGGAGCCGCAGGCGGGGAATGCTCGGATCCGGACAGCTTCAAATAATAGAAATGAGGGAAAGAAATACATGTATATTATCATTGCCGGAGACGGTAAGGTAGGAGAAATGCTGACACGTCAGCTTTCTGCTGAGGGACATGATATCACTCTGATCGACAGAGATGCGGATGTACTGGAGAGCAGCATTGAGCAGTATGATGTTATGTCTGTTGTCGGAAACTGTGCCTCTATGGAGACACTGCGTCAGGCTGGAGTGGAACGCGCGGATCTTCTGATTACCGCAACAAGCTCGGATGAGATCAATCTGCTGTGCTGTATGACTGCACATGGCATGAACCGGTCGCTGCATACGATTGCGCGTATTCGTACTCCGGAGTATGCGGAATCGGTTTATGCGATGCGTAAGACCTTTGCGCTTTCCTTTACGGTCAATCCCGAGAGACAGGCGGCAGCGGAGATCGACCATCTCCTGAAATATCCGGAGTTCCTTCACAGAGAGACTTTTGCCCAGGGACTTGTGGAGATCGTTGAGATCCGTATCAAGGATGAAAACAGCAAACTGGCAAACCAGCCGCTCAATCGCATGGAGAGTATCGTACACTGCCAGACGCTGGTCTGTGCGGTTACGAGAGACGGACAGACAACGATACCGTCGGGCGATTTTGTACTGAGGGCGGGAGACCGGATCTTTGTCACGGCATCCGCACAGAATCTGTCTATTCTTCTGAAGAACCTCGGTATTATTCAGAAGCGTATGAAAAACGCCATGCTGGTGGGCGGCGGCCGTATCTGCTATTATCTGACACAGCGTCTGCTCAAGGAAGGCGTCAATGTTAAGATCATTGATCAGAACCAGGCGCGGTGCGAAGCGCTTGCGGAAAGTCTGCCGAAGGCAGTTGTGGTCTGCATGGATGCATCCATTCACAGCAATCTGGTAAAAGAGGGTCTGGAGGAATGCGACGCACTGGTTGCCATGACGGGAATAGATGAGCTCAATATCGTCCTCGGTGTATACGGAAGTGCGCTGAATATCCCACGTATCGTAACCAAGCTCGGGCGTGCGGACAATATCCGGATTCTGGACGATCTCTCTGTCGGAGGTATTGTCAGCCCCAAGGAACTCTGCGCAAATCAGATCGTGCAGTACGTAAGAGCTATGCATAATCAGGTCGGAGCAGCGGTCACGGTACATTCGATTGCAGACGGACAGGCCGAGGCGATCGAGTTTGTTGTGGATGAGACCACCCGTCACTGCGGAACCGAACTGAAGGATCTGAAACTGAGAAAAAATGTGCTGCTGGCATCCATTACCAGGGGCAGGGATCTGATCTTCCCCAGAGGAGATACTTACTTCCAGCCCGGTGACCGTATGGTCGTGGTGTCCGCAGGCGGAAACGTAATCAGTCAGATCAACGATATTTTTGCAAAGTAAGTGTGAATAAATATGAATTATAAAATGTTGGGCAGAATTGTCGGCATGGTTCTGGTTCTGGAATCTGTGCTCATGATTCCGGCACTTCTGATTGCCTGTGCCGAGAAAAATCTGAGAGTCATTCAGGGATTTGGCGGTGCGATCCTCATCGGTCTTCTGGTTGGAAGCCTCCTGATCTACCGCTCCAAGCAGGCGAAGAAAAAGTTTTATGCGAAGGAAGGCATGGTCTGCGTCGGATTGTGCTGGGTAGCGATGGGACTGGTGGGGGCACTTCCCTTTTTCCTCTCCGGGAAAATACCGAATTATATGGATGCCTTCTTTGAAATCGTATCCGGTCTTACGACTACCGGGGCATCGGTGCTGTCCGATGTGGAGGCACTTGGAAAAGGCCTCCTGTTCTGGAGAAGCTTCAGCCACTGGATCGGCGGAATGGGCGTATTGGTATTTTTCCTTGCCATCATCCCGATCAGCGGCAACAATGAGGGTTTTACCCTGCATATCCTGAGAGCGGAGAGCCCGGGGCCCAGTGTCAATAAGATGGTTCCGCGCATGAAGCAGTCAGCCATGATCCTTTATATCATGTACTGCGTGCTTACCGTGCTGGATATTATTTTTCTTCTGATAGGAAGAATGCCTGTCTTTGACGCTTTCTGCATCGCCTTCGGCACAGCCGGTACGGGCGGATTTGCGGTTACCAATGCGGGTCTCGCAGGCTATACGATTTTTGCACAGAATGTAACTACCGTGTTTATGCTGCTCTTCGGCGTAAACTTCGGTGTCTATTATCTGATCATCCTGAAGAATTTTATCGGAATTATTCAGGATGAGGAGCTTCGTCTCTATCTGACGATCGTTGCGGGAAGTATTCTGCTGATTACGATCAATGTGCTCGGGAAAACAGCGGATACAATGACTGTCGGGACATCTCTTCAGCAGGCAGCATTTCAGGTCGCCAGTATTGTGACCACAACGGGATTTTCCACCACGGACTTTGATCTGTGGCCCTCGCTGTCTAAGTCGATTCTCATGATCCTCATGATGGTCGGTGCCTGTGCGGGCAGTACGGGAGGCGGTCTGAAGGTGGTCCGTCTTCTGCTTCTCGGCAAGGGCATCAAGCGCAACTCACATCAGATCTTCCATAACAAGGAGGTGCAGGTGATCCGCTTCAACGGCGGCAGAGTCGGCGAACAGACTATGGCGAATGTCAATTCCTACTTTGCAGCCTATGTGATCATTATTGTGGTGAGCTTCCTTCTCGTTTCCGCCGATGCCGGAAATTTCTCGTTGACTACCAATTTCTCGGCTGTGATGGCGACCTTCAACAATATCGGACCCGGCTTTGACTCTGTGGGTGCCACGAGAAACTTTGCGGAGTACTCCGTGCTGTCCAAGGGGATTCTTTCCCTGGATATGCTGCTCGGACGACTCGAAATTTTCCCGATCTTTGCCCTCTTTATGCCAAGTACCTATCAGAGAAAATAAACATACAGCAGCTGACAACCGCGTCGTCCTCTTCTTTATGAAATAAAAAAAGAGAGCGGCGCGGTCTGTCTGCCTGAAACGGTGCATGACATCAGGAGATTATATGAATTACATTGTATTGGATCTGGAGTGGAATCAGAGCCCCCGCGGAAAAGCCGCGGAGAATCCTCGTATTCCGTTTGAGATCATTGAAATCGGCGCAGTGAAGCTCAATGAGCATCTGGAGATGACAGATTCCTTTGAGAGATTGATCCGGCCGACCGTTTACCGGGAAATGAATGCTTACACCCGGGAAATTACACATCTCACTATGCAGGAGCTCTCAAAGGGAATGCCCTTCCGGGAGGCAGCGGAGGAATTCCTGAAATGGATAGGAACGGATTTCCGTCTCTGCACCTGGGGTCCGCTGGATGTGACAGAACTGCAGAGAAATCTTGACTATTTCGGAATGGAGAAAGTGCTTCCGGGACCGGTGATCTATGAGGATGTGCAGCAGCTGTACGGGATCGCCTTTGAGTCGCCGTCTGTAAAGCGCTCCCTGAAGGATGCCGTGGATAAACTGGGGATCGAGGAGGATCTGGGCTTTCATCATGCTCTGAATGATGCGGAGTATACGGCAAGGATCCTGGCGAGTATACCGGAGGAGATCATCTCGAAAAATTATACGGTAGACTGCTATCAGACCCCGCAGAGCCGGGCGGCAGAGATCAGGATCCGCTATGACAGCTATGAGCGATATATATCCAGGGAGTTCCGTACCAGAGAGGCGCTGATGGAGGATGTGGAAATTGCATCGGTGAAGTGCTTCTCCTGCAGAAAAAATGTGAAGAGAAGAGTAGGATGGTTTTCCGACGGCGGAAAAAATTATTACGCTGTGGGTATCTGTCCCGAGCACGGATATATGAAGTGCCGGATCAAGGTGAATCAGACAACGGCAGGAGGGTTTTCCGCAGATAAGACGATCGGTGCGATCGGAAAAGAGGATGCCGTTAAAATCAGCATGAAGCAGACAGAACTGCGTGCGCGGCGGCAGCGGAGGCGCAGAAAGTGATACAAGAAGGCTTGGAAATGGACAAAATGCCCAATTTTCAAGCCTTTTTCAGTGTATGTTGCATAAGAGCTATCTATTGACAGTCCTGTGCAGGTGCAAGTAAAATAATATTTTGTGATAGTAGCGGGAATTTGACCGTATATGAAATCGATTACGGAAATGCAAACCGCTCACCGTTGGGGGATTGACGCATGTATAAAAAAGTAGATACAAACATGAATTTCGTTGATCGCGAGAAAGAAACTGTCAAGTTCTGGAAGGACAATGACATTTTCGAAAAGAGCATCGAGGAAAGAGAAGGCTCTCCGACATATATGTTTTATGACGGACCGCCTACAGCAAACGGCAAGCCGCATATCGGCCACGTTCTGACACGTGTCATCAAGGATATGATTCCGAGATATCATACCATGAAGGGTCAGATGGTTCCGAGAAAGGCCGGCTGGGATACGCACGGACTTCCGGTAGAGATCGAAGTAGAGAAGAAGCTCGGTCTTGACGGCAAGGAACAGATCGAGGAATACGGTGTTGAGCCGTTTATCAAGGAATGTAAGGAATCTGTCTGGAAGTATGAGGGAATGTGGAGAGAGTTCTCCGATGTAGTCGGCTTCTGGGCAGATATGGATGATCCTTATGTCACCTATCATGATAACTATATTGAGTCTGAGTGGTGGGCGCTGAAGCAGATCTATGACAAGGGTCTCCTCTATAAGGGCTATAAGGTCGTTCCCTACTGCCCGCGCTGCGGCACTCCGCTGTCCAGTCATGAGGTGGCACAGGGCTATAAGGCTGTAAAGGAGCGTTCTGCGATCGTTCGTTTCCGTGCCCTGGATGAAGAAAATGTCTATTATCTCGCATGGACCACAACACCGTGGACACTGCCGTCCAACACTGCACTCTGCGTAAATCCGACCGAGACCTATGTGAAGGTTAAGGCAGGGGAATACACATATATTATGGCGCAGGCGCTGGTGGAAAAGGTTCTCGGAGAGGAAGTTGAGATCCTGGAATCCTATCAGGGTTCCGAGCTCGAAGGAAGGGCATACGAGCCGCTTTTTGAGGTCACGGCAAAGACTGCCGAGGCAAAGCATAAGAAGGCACACTTTGTGACAGCCGACTCCTATGTCACGATGACTGACGGTACCGGCATTGTTCATATTGCACCGGCCTTCGGTGAAGATGATGCCCGTATCGGAAGAAGCTATGATCTTCCGCTCATCCAGCTTGTAGATGAGAAGGGCGAAATGGCAGGCGGCACTCCGTTTGACGGCATGTTCGTTAAGGAGGCAGATCCGGAGGTCCTGAAATATCTGGATGCAAAGGGACTCCTTTTTGATGCACCTAAGTTCGAGCATGATTATCCGTTCTGCTGGAGATGCGGCACTCCGCTTCTCTACTATGCAAGAGAATCCTGGTTTATCCGCATGACGGATGTCAAGGAGGATCTGATCAGAAATAATGCCAAGATCAACTGGATCCCGGAGAGCATCGGCAAGGGCCGCTTCGGCGACTGGCTGGAGAATGTTCAGGACTGGGCACTTTCCAGAAACCGCTACTGGGGAACTCCGCTGAACATCTGGGCCTGCGATGACTGCGGCGAGACGATGTCCATCGGTTCCAAGGAGGAACTGAGAGAGAAGGCGGATAACTGCACCGGCGAGATCGAGCTGCATAAGCCCTATGTGGATCAGATCACGATCACCTGCCCGCACTGCGGCAAGACTATGCACAGGGTACCGGAGGTTATTGACTGCTGGTTTGACTCCGGATCTATGCCTTTTGCACAGCATCATTATCCGTTTGAGAATCAGGAGCTGTTCCACAAGCAGTTCCCGGCAAGCTTTATCTCAGAGGCGGTTGACCAGACCAGAGGCTGGTTCTATTCTCTGCATGCGATCTCTACGCTGCTCTTCAATGAACCGTGCTTCGAGAACTGCATCATTCTGGGTCTTGTCCAGGATGAGAACGGCCAGAAGATGAGTAAGTCCAAGGGCAACGCGGTAGATCCGATGGAAATGCTGGGCAAGTACGGCGCTGATGCGATCCGCTGGTATTTCATTGTGAATTCCGCACCGTGGCTGCCGAGCCGCTTCTACGACAAGGCAGTTCAGGAGGGCAAAAATAAGTTCCTCGGCACACTCTGGAATACATATGCGTTCTATGTGCTCTATGCTGATATCGACGGCTTTGATCCGACAAAGTATCAGCTGGAATATGATAAGCTCAGCATCATGGATAAGTGGATCCTCAGCAAGCTGAACTCCACAATTAAGGAGACAGACGGCTTTATGGATTCCTACAGGGTGACAGAGGCCGGAAAGTCACTGCAGAGCTTTGTGGATGATCTGAGTAACTGGTATGTCCGCAGATGCAGAAGCCGTTATTGGGCATCCGGCATGGAGCAGGATAAGATCAATGCCTATATGACGCTTTACACCTGCCTGGTTACGGTTTCCAAGCTTGCGGCACCGATGATCCCGTTTATGACAGAGGAGATTTACCAGAATCTTGTCAGAAGCGTAGATGCATCCGCTAAGGAAAGTATTCACCTTACCGATTATCCGACAGCCGATGAGGCTTTGATCGACAAGGATCTGGAAATGAACATGGAGCATGTTCTTCAGGCGGTCGTACTCGGACGTGCGGCAAGAAACCAGAGCGGTATCAAGAACCGTCAGCCGATCGGAAAGATGTATGTACAGGCTCCGTTTGATATTCCGGAGTTCTACGGCGAGATCATCCTCGATGAGCTGAATATCAAGAGCCTCGAGATGACAGAGAGTGCAGAGCAGTTTGTGACCTATACTTTCAAGCCGCAGATGCGGACGGTAGGTCCGAAGTACGGAAAGCTTCTCGGAAAGATCAAGGCCGCACTGGCAGAGGTTGACGGATCGGAGGCAATGAAGGGGCTGAAGGAGACTGGTCTTCTGAAGCTTGTCATTGACGGAAACAATGTGGATCTCACTGAGGAAGACCTGCTGATCGACACGGCACAGAGCGAGGACTTTGAGACGATGTCTGACGGCGGAATCACCGTTGTTCTCGACAGAAGACTCACACCGGAGCTGATTGAGGAAGGCTTTGTTCGCGAGCTGGTCAGCAAGATTCAGACGATGCGTAAGGAAGCCGGCTTTGAGGTCATGGACCGCATCAATGTCTATGCACAGGGCAATGAAAAACTGAAGAAGATCCTGTCAGATAATGCAGAAAGTATCAGAAAAGATGTACTTGCGGATGCGATCATCTTTGATGAGACAGACGGCTACGTTAAGGAATGGAAGATTAACGGAGAAGCCGTGACGCTGGCAGTGAAGAAGCAGTGATTTTGTGCAGCTGTCCGCAGTCGTAACACCGGCTGCGGACTTTATATAAAGCAAGCAGCGGCGAAACACCGGAAATGCGGTGCGGCGTCTTTGCCTGCGCAGGCCGGATGCATAGTGCAGCGGCTGACAGACAAAGAGGAGTAAATTATGAAGAAAGAGCAGTTTGATAAGGAGCAGTTTAAGGCGGACGTAAAAAATGCGCTGAGACTGCAGTACAGAAAGCATATCGACGATGCTACTCCGCAGCAGATTTTTCAGGCTGTCGGTTCTGTGATCGAATCACAGGTAGTCGAAGAATGGTTTAAGGCATGCCAGGCTTATGAAGAGCAGCAGACAAAGATCGTCTACTATCTCTCAATGGAGTTCCTGATCGGCCGTGCTCTGGGTAACGACCTGCTGAATCTCGGTGCCTATGAGGGAGTAAAGGAAGCACTGGAGGAACTGGGCGTTGACCTGAATGCGATTGAGGATCAGGAACCGGATCCGGCTCTGGGCAACGGCGGTCTCGGAAGACTTGCTTCCTGCTTTATGGATTCTCTTGCAACACTCGGCTACCACGCATATGGATGCGGTATCCGCTATCATTACGGCATGTTCCGCCAGCAGATCGAGAATGGTTTCCAGAAGGAAGTTCCGGATAACTGGCTGGTCAACATGTATCCGTTCGAAATGAAGCGTCCGGAGCATGCAAAGGAAGTTCGTTTCGGCGGAAATACAAGAATCGAATATGATCCCGCAACAGGTACAAATAAGTTCGTCTATGAGAACTATTCTTCTGTTCGTGCGGTTCCGTATGATATTCCGATCGTCGGCTACAAGAACGGTATCGTCAATGTCCTGAGAATCTGGGATGCAGAGGCGATCAATGACTTCGAGCTTGCTTCCTTCGACAGAGGTGAGTATGAGAAGGCTGTCGAGCAGCAGAATCTTGCACGTACGATCACAGAGGTCCTGTATCCGAACGATAACCACATGGCAGGTAAGGAGCTGAGACTGAAGCAGCAGTATTTCTTCATTTCCGCTTCTCTGCAGGAGGCTTTGAGAAAGCATCTGTCCAAGTATCCTACTCTGGATAATCTGCCGGAGAAGGTTGCATTCCAGATGAACGATACGCATCCGACTGTTGCTGTTCCGGAGCTGATGAGACTGCTCATGGATGAGCATGGATACGGCTGGGACGAGGCATGGGATATTACTACAAGATGCTGTGCATACACGAACCATACGATCATGGCAGAGGCGCTTGAGAAGTGGCCGATCGATCTCTTCTCCAGACTGCTTCCGCGTATCTATCAGATCGTTGAAGAAATCAACCGCCGCTTCCTGATCGAGATTCAGAACAAGTATCCGGGCAATAACGATAAGATCCGCAATATGGCGATCATTTATGACGGCCAGGTAAGAATGGCTTATCTTGCTATTGTCGGCGGACATGCAGTCAACGGCGTTGCTGCTCTGCATACAGAGATTCTGAAGAAGGACGTTCTGAAAGATTTCTACGAAATGATGCCGGAGAAGTTCTCCAATAAGACAAACGGTATCACACAGAGAAGATTCCTGCTTCACGGCAATCCGAATCTGGCAGCATGGATCACAGACAAGATCGGCGATGGATGGATCACAGACCTGTCTGAGCTTTCCAAGCTGAAGGTTTATGCAGATGATCCGCGTGCACTTCAGGAATTCATGAACATCAAGCATAAGAATAAGGTAAGACTTGCCGAGTATGTGCTGGAGCACAACGGTGTTGAGCTTGATCCGAATTCCATCTTTGACGTTCAGGTCAAGAGACTGCACGAGTACAAGAGACAGCTTCTGAATATTCTGCATGTCATCTATCTGAGAAATCAGCTGAAGGAGCATCCGGAGATGGAGTTCTATCCGAGAACCTTTATCTTTGGTGCAAAGGCATCCGCAGGATATCAGATCGCTAAGCTGATCATCAAGCTGATCAATTCCGTTGCTGATTCCGTAAACAATGATCCGGCTCTTCAGGGCAAGCTGAAGGTAGTCTTCATCGAGGATTACAAGGTATCCAACGCAGAGCTGATCTTTGCTGCGGCTGATGTTTCCGAGCAGATCTCTACTGCTTCCAAGGAAGCTTCCGGTACCGGCAATATGAAGTTCATGCTGAACGGCGCTCCGACACTCGGAACCATGGACGGTGCGAATGTCGAGATCGTAAAGGAAGTCGGCGAAGAAAATGCGTTCATTTTCGGTCTGAGCTCCGACGAAGTTATCAACTATGAGCATAACGGCGGCTATGACCCGAACTTCATTTTCAATACAGATACAGAGATCCGCCAGGTACTGGTAGAGCTTGTGAACGGTACCTTTGATCCGGATACCGAGATGTTCCGTCCGATCTATGATTCTCTGCTGACAGACAAGTACGGCATGCCGGATAAGTATTTCATTCTTGCTGACTTCCGTTCCTATATGGAAGCACAGAAGAGAGTGGAGGCAGCTTATCGCGATCAGGCTAAGTGGTCTAAGATGGCATTCCTGAACATTGCATCTGCAGGCAAGTTCTCCTCCGACCGTACGATCGAGGAGTATGTACAGGATATCTGGAAGCTGGAAAAGGTTGTTGTAAAAGACTGATCAAACGATTTGTTTGTGAAATATTAAGAAATCCGGTCCGTTCGGGCCGGATTTTTTTCATTTCCGATGAGCGGAAACGCGACTGTCACGGGCCGGGAAAGGCGGATGATCCGGTGCGGTGTTTCGGTCGCTGTGCATCGGCATCCGTCCTTTACAATGATTTTGCATTATGATAAACTAAACTCTGACTATGGGATAGTCTATAGAAATAGCAAACCCGGCGCGAGAGCGCCGCAAATATACAGGGGTATAAAGAGTTGGATAAGGCGGAGTATAACAGCAAACTGGAGGAAATCAATAATCTCGCTGAAGCGGGAGATCTCAGCGCTGCTGCAGCGGCAGCCTCGGAGATCGACTGGAAGCATGTCAAGAGCGTTCGCACGCTTTGCATGATCGGCGAGATCTATGAGGCAAATCAGAGATATGAAGAAGGTCTTCAGGTTCTCTCATATGCCTATAAAAGATCGGCAACCAGCAAGACGGTTCTTTACAGACTTGCAGATCTGAGCATTCGCAAGGGGGACTACGAGAATGCGGAACGCTACTGCAGTGAACTGGAGGCGGCGTCGCCGAATGATACTTCTGTCTATATTCTGAGGTATCGCATCTTGAAGGAACAGAAGGCTCCGATCGATGACCGGATCCGTCTTCTGGAGGAATTCAAGGAGAGAGAGTATAGAGAACGCTGGGCCTATGAGCTCGCACGCCTTTATCATAAGAAGGGCGAGAAGGAGAAGTGCGTTGAGGAGTGCGATGATATTGTGCTCTGGTTCTCCGAGGGGAAATATGTCACTAAGGCCATGGAGCTGAAGATGAAATATCAGCCGCTGACCGAGTCCCAGCAGAAGAAGTTCAATCAGCGCTTTAAGATGGAAGTGGAAGAAGTTCCGGAGGCTCCGGAGCTTGAGCCGGAGGGTGAGGTCCAGTCCGTGCTTGCACATCCGGATCCTGTTCCGGAATCTGTTCCGAAGACCAGCACAGTGGAGGCCATCGATAAGATGGAGGCTGCTGCAGAGAATCGTCAGGATGAGGAAAAAAGCGGTACTGTCATTCGCAAGCCGGTATATCGCGTGGATAAGCGTGACAGACAGGAGGAGAGAGAGGTACAGGATCAGCTTGCCGACAGCATTCGTCAGGTATTTGCCGGCATTCGTCCGCAGGAAGCAGAGGATGAGGCTGCTGCAGAGGATGAGGCGGTCCTGGAGATGCCCATCGAGGAATCCGAGCTTACAGTCAGAGAGCTGGAGCCGGAGACCGAGAACAGTCTGATCTCCTCTGTGGAGAAGGAACAGATCGTTGCACCGAAGGAGGAAAGTGTGCAGACTGCCGAATCCTCCGATGATTTCGACACCTTTATGCAGGATGTCAACGGGGGCACAGAGATCGATTTCGAGGCTCTTCTGAGAGAGACACAGTCGGTATTCGCCTCTGAGGTTGCATCCGGCAATTATGAGATGACTGCTGCCCTGAAGGAAGATACAGATGAACCGGAGCAGGCGGCGGAAGAGACAGACTACAGTGCAGGCGTGGAGACGGATGAATCTCTTGGTATTACGAGAGAATTTAACTTCCGCGAGGAACTGCGCAAGGCCATGAGTGAAGGTGCGTCTCTCTCTCAGGCTGTAAAGAGCGTCAGCGAGCAGGCGGAAGAGGTCGCAGGCAGCGGCCGCTCTGCTGAAGAGCAGCGCGATTCCGAGTATATGTTCGGTGAGATCGGTGATTACAACCGTGATGTGCCGGAGGAACTGCTTGCCGGAGAAAATGAACAGAAATCTGCGGAGAGCGGACTTCTGGAAGAGCTCTCCGAGGTCGGAGATCAGGAAACAGAGGCCAGCCGCAGTATCCTGAAAAATATTATGGAGGAGCCGGAGCAGCTCACACGTGTTCCTCTTGATCCCAGACCGCTGACAGAGGTTGAGAAGAGGACGTTCTCTTATTTTGCACCGATCCCGGGTATGGCTGATCAGATCACAAGCGCCCTTGCCGATATTCATAACAACAGCGGAAGCAAGACTTCGGCAACCGGAAATGTTCTGATCATGGGCCGTATGGGTTCCGGAAAGACACGTGTCGCTGATTCACTGGTTCTTTCGGTCTGCCGCGATCTCGGAATCGAGGCGGCAAAAATCGCAAAGGTCGTTGCCGAGGACTTCAATGCAAAGGATCCGGCTAAGGTCGTGAGTAAGCTTGCGGGAGGCTTCCTTCTGATCGAGGGAGCAGGCGCGCTGAACGATCAGACCGCAAAGAAGCTCTCTCAGGCGATGGATTTCCGTACGGATAATCTGGTCGTGATCCTTGAAGACGAGAAGAAAGATCTGCGCGTGCTCCTGAAGAAGCATCCGGATCTTGCGTCCAAGTTCTCTTCGACCATCATGATTCCGGTATTCACCAATGATGAGCTGGTAGCCTTCGGTAAAACCTACTGCCGTGAGATGGGCTACAAGATGGATGAGATGGGAACGCTCGCACTTTATACCATGATCGGCGATAACCAGTTTGCAAATGAGCCGGTGACCGTCGGCAAGGTAAAGAAGATGCTGGATGCGGCGATGGAAAGAAACGGAAAGCGTATTCGTTTCGGAAAGAATGCTACGTCCGCAGACGGCCGCATCATTCTGAGAGAAAAGGATTTTAATATCTGAGACAGTTCAATAGACCGGCGGGTGTGATGACATCCGCCGGTTTTTCACACAGTACACTGCGGGATGAAGCCGCAGTCGGATCACGGAGGTATGTTATGCCGAAGCCATATCTGGGCAATCCGCTTCGCTGTGAGGCGGTGCTGAATAAGTACGGGTTTTCATTTCGAAAAAAATACGGACAAAACTTTTTGATCGATGAATCGGTCCTGGAGGATACCGTGGATGCGGCAGAAATCGGACCGGAGGATGTGGTGCTTGAGATCGGACCGGGAATCGGCACGCTGACTCAATATCTGGCATGCGCCGCTGCAAAGGTGATCGCAGTGGAGATCGATGATGCCCTTCTGCCGATTCTTGATGATACTCTGTCGGACTGGGATAATGTGAAGGTGCTTCATGCGGATATTATGAAGACGGATATTCAGAAGCTTGCCGATGAGGAGAACGGGGGACGACCGATGAAGGTGGTTGCGAATCTGCCTTATTACATCACAACTCCGATCCTCATGAAGCTGTTTGAGAGCCGTGCGCCGATCGATTCCGTCACGGTCATGGTTCAGAAGGAAGTGGCGGAGCGCATTGAGACCGGACCGGGCACCAAGGCATACGGCGCACTGTCGCTTGCAATTCAGTACTATGCCGAGCCGTCGATCGCGGTACAGGTGCCGGCGTCCTCCTTCATTCCGCGCCCGAATGTGGACAGTGCGGTGATCGTCATGAAGCGCTGGGTGGATCCGCCCGTTAAGGTGAATAATGAAACACTGCTGTTTCAGGTGATTCGCGCATCCTTCCAGCAGCGGAGAAAGAAGCTTGCAAACGGTATCACCAATGCGGGAGATCTTTCCTTTACAAAAGAACAGGTGGAACATGCACTTGCGGCAGTCGGGCTTGATCTGAACGTGAGAGGAGAGAAACTGACCCTGGCTCAGTTCGGGGTGCTCTCGGATGAGTTAAATCAATTTCTTGGATGAGGCTGCACTTCTGCGTGATTTTGCATAAAAACAGGAACAAGAAAAGGATGCGGATTGTGAAAAAAAACAACTTTTTCCAATTTGTTCATAAAGTGTTCATAAATAACTGCTAAACTGTTCTTATCAACAGGAAAGAACATGTGAGTTGAGCCTCACGAATTTTTCATAATAATTGCCCCGGCAGATTCGTCTGTCGGGGCCTCCTCTTTTTATGGGGAAAATGGTTAAATGGTGTGAACAAAAATTATTGAGACAGAATCTCAAAAATATCTTGCCTAATGTGGACAAATGTGGTACATTATTTCCAGACCCGAAGGGGAACAAACAGGAACAAAACCGGAACTTCCGGTTAATGGTCACCCGGTATTACCGGATTATAAAAAGGAGATTTGAGCTATGGCAAAGTGGGTATGCAGTGTATGCGGTTATGTTTATGAAGGTGATGCAGCTCCGGAGGCATGTCCGGTATGCAAGGTTCCGGCAGAGAAGTTCATCAAGCAGGACGATGAGATGACATGGGCAGCAGAACATGTTGTCGGCGTTGCATCTGATGTTCCGGAAGACATTAAGGAAGATCTTCGTGCAAACTTCAACGGCGAGTGCTCTGAGGTTGGTATGTATCTGGCAATGAGCCGTGTTGCTTTCCGTGAAGGCTATCCGGAGGTTGGTCTGTATTATGAGAAGGCTGCTTATGAAGAAGCAGAGCATGCAGCTAAGTTTGCAGAGCTTCTCGGCGAAGTGATCACAGACAGCACAAAGAAGAATCTTGAGCTTCGTATTGAGGCTGAGAACGGCGCAACTGCAGGAAAGACAGATCTTGCTAAGCGTGCAAAGGCTCTGAATCTGGATGCAATTCATGATACGGTTCATGAGATGGCAAGAGACGAGGCTCGACA
>JAUNAN010000097.1:0-1782 GCA_030527595.1 Lachnospiraceae bacterium
AGGCTTCCTCTGAAGATCACCTTCTCTGCCGTACCGAATTCGGAAGTCTCTGTATACTGGATCGTCTCGTCCAGCTTGTACAGATTGATATACTCCGGCCGAATGATCGCAAAATCTCCTTTCTGCACTTCCTCAAATCCCTTGAACTTCCGGAAATCAGGTGTCGTCACATTTTCTCCCAGAAACTGTGCCACAAAGGGCGTGACCGGATCACTGTAAATCTGTATCGGCTGTCCAGTCTGCTCTACACGTCCCTGATTGGTAATAATAATATCATCCGCAACCTCTGTTGCCTCATCCTGATCATGGGTCACAAAAATACTGGTAATACCAACCTCACGGATCAGTTCCTTCAGCCAGCTTCTCAGCTCCTTGCGCACCTTCGCATCGATGGCGGCAAACGGCTCATCGAGAAGAAGCAGCTTTGGTTGGGGTGCAATTGCTCTTGCAAATGCCACTCTCTGTCGCTGACCGCCGGAAAGCTGTCTCGGATAACGATCTCCCAGCCCCTTCAGATCCACAAGCTCCAGGAGTTCCTCCACACGATCCCGTATCCGTTTCGCATCCCACTTCTGAATTTTCAGGCTGAACGCAATATTTTCGGCAACCGTCATATAGCGGAATAAGGCATAGCTCTGAAACACAAATCCGATGCCGCGCTCGCTCGGCTTGACATCATTGACCCGTCTTCCTCCGATATAAATATCTCCGGAATCCGGCTGTTCCAGGCCCGCCAGAATTTTCAGAATCGTGGTCTTGCCGCTGCCGCTTGGCCCAAGGAGCGCCACCAGGCGTCCCTCCTCCACTGTAATATTCACATCCTTCGATACCTGGACGCTTCCGTAACTTTTATTGATATTTTTCAATTGCACATAGGCTTTATCTGACATAACAGAATCCTCCCGCTTTTCCTGTTGAGTATTCATTTTCCGCATCAGGATTATCCGTTCTCCTTCTTGCCCCGATATTCCAGCACATTTCTCAATACCAGAATGATAAGTGCCATAACGACCAGAATGGAGGACATCGCAAAGGCCCCTGTGAAATCAAAGGCCTGGTAGGTGACCTCAATGTGAAGCGGCATGGTGTTCGTCTTTCCTCTCAGGTGTCCGGACAGGACAGAGACGGCCCCGAACTCTCCCATGGCTCTCGCTGCACACAGGACGATTCCGTAAAGAAAGGCCCATTTTATATGCGGAAAGGTGATAGAACGAAAGATTCGGAAAAATCCGGCGCCCATCATGGCTGCCGCCTCCTCCTCATCATTTCCCACTGCAGTGAGCACCGGAATCAGTTCTCTTGAAATGAACGGGAAGGTTACAAAAATCGTTGCAAGCACAATGCCGGGAACCGCAAATATGATATGGATCCCCCAGGCATCCAGGATCGGATACAAAATGCTGTTTCGGCCGAACGTCAGCACGTATATGAGACCTGCAATGATCGGCGATACCGTGAGAGGCAGATCGATCAGTGCCGACAGCACCTTCTTGCCGAAGAACCTATACTTTGTGATGACCCATGAGGCGAAGATTCCGAAAAATGTATTCACAGCCACTGTGATCAGCGTAACGATCAAAGTGAGCCTGATGGATGCCGCGGCATCCTCATTAGTAATCGCTGCCGTGAATGCGGACCATCCTTCCCTGAATGCCGTGATGATCACATAAAACAGAGGCAGCAGAAGCATAATTGCCAAGAAAACGGTGCTGAAGATGATCAGCACCCATTTCGTGACCTGTTTTTCCTGATTCATATTTTCCCTCTCATATTTATTCATGA
>JAUNAN010000097.1:1882-7127 GCA_030527595.1 Lachnospiraceae bacterium
TTACTATTCTATGCCGCTGATAATTTTGGATGCCCTGCTCTGAACAGCTGCATTGATAAACAGGATCACAAATGCAGTAAACAGCATGACCAGTGCAATAGATGTGGCACTTGCGTAGTCAAACTCCTGCAGCTCGGACATGATGAGCAGAGGGGTGATCTCTGTTTCGTAAGGAGTGTTGCCAGCGATAAATACAACACTGCCGTATTCTCCCAGGCATCGAGCAAATGCCATGGTAAAGCCGGCGATGATCGAGGGCATCAGCTCGGGAAGGATGACCCGAAAGAATATCTGCCTTCTGTCAGCTCCCATCAGCTCCGCTGCCGCCTCATACTCGGCATCGGTCTTTTCAAGCACCGGCTGAACACTGCGCACCACGAAGGGAATTCCGATAAAGATCAGGGCAATGATGATGCCGAGTCTTGTATAGGCGACCTCAATACCGAATTTTCCGAAGAAACTGCCGACCCATCCGTTGGAGACCGTCAGATGGGTCAGGGCAATTCCGGCTACCGCCGTGGGAAGCGCAAAGGGCAGCTCAATGATGCCGTCCAGAAAGCGCTTCCACGGAAACTCGTAGCGGACCAGTACCCAGGCCAGGACTACCCCGGTAACGGTGTTTATGAGAGAGGCAATAAATGCCGTCAGGAAACTGACCTGATAGCTCGCAAGAACACGCGGCCTTGTGATGGTGGCAATAAAATCATGGAAGGATAATTGTGCGGAATAGATCACCAGCGAGCACAGCGGAATGATGACCACCAGCCCGAGGATCGCCAGTGTGATCCCCATGGAAAGACCAAATCCCGGTATCGTATGCTTATTCTTCGTAGATCTCATCGAAAACACCTCCGTCTGCAAAGTGTTTCTCGGTTGCTTCTGTCCAGCCGTTGAAATGGCTGATATCTGTCAATTCCACGTTTGTAATGATCCATTTTCCGTCTTCCGGAATCTCCGTAATCGTATTGGATGTTTCCGCATATTCATAATCGGAAAGGATGTTTTCATTTGTCGGACGATAATACCATTCTGCCTCCAGCTTCTGTGCGTCGTCGGAGTACAGATAGGACAGGTATTCCTCTGCGACTTCTCTCGTTCCGCGCTTGTCTACGACTTCGTCTACGACTGCGACGGTCGGCTGGCACAGGATGGATACGGAGGGAACTACGATCTCATAGTCATCCGGATTCTCCTCCAGGGAGAGGAAGGCCTCATTTTCCCATGCGATCAGCACATCGCCCTGTCCGTTTTCTACAAAGGAAGTGGTAGATCCTCTTGCACCCGAGTCAAGGACAACAACATTTTGGAAGAGTGCCTTCAGCTGCTCCTTGATCTGATCCTCCGATAAGCCCTGCTTCTCGAAATAGTACCATGCTGCAAGATAATTCCATCTCGCACCGCCGGAGGTCTTCGGATTCGGGGTGATCACACCGACATCCTCTCTTGTCAGATCATCCCAGTCCTGAATGTTCTTCGGATTATCCTTTCTGACCAGGAAAACGATAGTGGAAGTATAGGGTGAACTGTCCAGATCAAACTCAGAGGTGTACCCCTCCTCGATCAGCCCCGCATTCTTGACCGCGTCTACATCGCCCTCAAGCGCAAGCGTGACCACATCTGCTTCCAGTCCGTTTGCCACCTCCAGGGCCTGCTTGCCGGATCCGCCGTGAGACTGTGTGATCTCTACGGTCTGTCCCTTCTGCTCCTGCCAGTAATCCGCAAACAGCTCATTGTATGCTGCATATAATTCTCTCGTGGGATCATAGGAAACATTCGTGAGCTCCACGGTCGTCCCTTCTAAAGATGCGCTGCCGGATGCTTCCCCGCTTGCAGCTGCAGATACGCTGCTGCCGGATGCCCCTTCACTTACCGCTGCGCTGCTGCCGGATGCTCCCTCGCTTGCAGCTGCAGATGCGCTGCTGCCGCATCCTGTCAGAGTCCCGAGTACAAGTGTCAGTGTAAGTCCTGCTGTAAGAAATCTACTTTTCATAATAAGCTCCTCCCTTATCAATTTTTCATAATCGGGCTTTGTAAAAATGACTCACCGCATATGGAAGCGGGTGTCTGCCCGACTGATATAAGTCCTGCCGATTTTCATCCGGATGTATGTTTGCCATCGGCTATGAGAAGATTATATTTGCACCTTTTGCATCTCTCAACCCGTGTATCTGTAAACGTTTACTCGCGTTTTTCACCTGGTTTTCCTTTATTTCTTTGGATTCATCTTGTTTTCGTCTCTTTAAGAAATGAAAAAATCCTCTTTTCTTCCGAAATATTTGTAAACGTTTACACATGTTCCGGAATAAATACGTAAAAAGGCGCCTCCTGCTCAATGTGAGTGCTGACCAGGCTTCCCGCTTTGCAGCCTGATGTCTGCCGGGCAGAAGCTCGTGCAGCACGGCTTCTGTCCCGCGGCTTATCACATAAAAAAAGCCGCCGTACTTTCATACGACAGCTCTCTCAAATATAGTATTCCGTAATGTAAGACTCTTCCACTCTCGCACAGCTGCTTCTCCGTACAAGATTGCCTTCCATTTCCATGCGGACGATGTTATTGTGACCGCCGCTTATGCGATCCAGAAGCAGATAGACCGCAAATTTCCCCATTTGTTCCTTCGGCAGATTGACCGTAGTGAGCATCGGATTCGTAAACTGACTCTCCTCGATATTGTCACTGGATACGATCGACGGGAAATAGGTCCTGTTCCGATAATAGTTCAGACACTTGATCATCCCGACTGCTGTGATGTCATTTGCACAGTAAAACGCGGTCGGCCGCTTCTCCTGCTGCAGATAATATTCCATCACCCGATAGCCGTTCTTCTCGGACTGATGGATATCCTGCACATAGTCAGCGATTAGATCAATATCCTGCGATGCCAGCGTATAGGTAAATCCCTTGTAGCGGGCATCATTCCGGCAGGGACCCACGTAGGCGATCTCTCTGTGCCCGAGACTGATGAGATATTCTGTTGCCAGTGCGGCAATCTTTTTTCCGTCGCAGAGCACCTCATCCACCGCATAGTTCGTGGAATTTCTGTTCACGGATACGATGTTCTTATACTCTTTTTTCAGCGTCTCCAGCACACGGGGATTGCACTTCCCCAGAATGATCAGGCCGTCCTTCTCCTCCTGCGGCGCCTCATGCATCTCACGGATGATCTTGTTAGACTGCAGCATACTCCCGCTGCCATCCTCGGAAAAGAAGGAATCAAACCACACCCGCGAGAGAATGCACTGTCTGCGATGCAGTTCCGAGCGGATCACATGCAGCAGCTCACTGAAAAACGGGTCAACATAATTGCCGTCCGAGCGCGTCTGCAGGATCTGAATCTGATAATTCCGTGTTTTTTCCTCTGTTTCTCCCTTTTTCAAGCGCTTTGCCGCAGCATTGGGAACATAATTCAGATCCGCCGCACACTTCCAGATGCGGTCGGCCATTCCCGGATCCGCACAGCGGTAATCCGGCTGATTCAGCACTCTGGAGACGGTCGCAACCGAGGTTCCTGCAGCGCGTGCAATATCTTTAATGGATGCCATCATTTCCCTCCTCTCCATTCATACTATTCCCATTATATACCTATGTTTTGAAGTTTGCAAAAAGAGCCCTCTCGTTTTCAGGGCTCTTTCCGAACTGTCTTTTTCTGACGAAACAGGATCAGCTTCACATCATTGCCGGGAACCGCCTCAAACAGCACGGATGCACGCATCCACTGCCGCTTTCCGTAATTGGAAATGAGAACACGTCCCAGGCGATCCCCGTCCAGTGCCTCTTCTCCGGCGGTCTCATATCCCGTAATCGTCATCCAGTGCCAGGTATCCTCCTCAATCTCCGCTGCCCGATGTGTCAGAATCAGCATGGCCATCGGGTTGTTTTCATTTATCGCAGTCTGCACATAGCGGAAAGCATCCTCCGCCTGCTTCCAGCCGCGGTAGATCTCGCTGTTCAGCTGCAGTCCACAGGTGCTTGCATACTCAAGAAATTTCTGCTCATACACCTCGATATAAGGAAATCCCCTCATACCCGGGCGCATATAACCGAACATTCTGTTCTGCAGTTCGATATAGTGCTCCTCCTCATAGACCGGAATGTCCCCGTCCATGCTGTCCGGCTGCGTGCCGAATCCGTGAAATGCGATCAGATTTGTCGCGGAAACCGAAGCACATCCCGCAAGGCGGGACCATTTATTGCGGAACCAGTACTGGGACCCGCCGTAGCCGCAGCGGCTTGCCTCCCGCTCGATCTCCGGAAAGCCTCTCACCTCCGCATGAATTTTCCCATCCTCCTCTTCGATCAGGGGCTTGCGATCCTCATACGGTTTTACCTGCAGCGATCTCCTTGCATATTCTGTTTCTTCATGTTTCGATCTGTAAAAAAGCACTTTGTTCCTCCGAATTTTTCAATATTATAGACATATCACCCGGAATGTGCAAGGTGGAATTCCGCCGGTTATAGCTGCCCCGGCATTATATGCATTTCGGAATTCCTCTGGTGACAGGCCGCCCCTGCTAAAATGTGCAGGCTGGAATTCCGCCTGCTCAGATGCTATGATGAGGGCAGACCTCTCAATCTAAAAGGAACTTCTATGAATGATTTTGATATTTTATTCGGCTACTTCACAGACAGCGGAATGACCACCTTTCTGCATAGTGACGGCACTCTGGTCTATCAGACCGGCAGGCGCTTCGCGCAGGATGACCGCTGCATCAGGTACCGTATTTCTCCGGACTGTCTCCGGAAAATAAAAGAACTGATCGACGACCGTCGTCAGCTTCTTTCTGCCTGCGCTGCCCGTATCAACCGCGGGCAGGCCTTTGCCGGTGAAAATTACTTCCTGTTTGACGGGATTCACATCATTGACTGGGATCTCACCAGATGGTATCTGGAGGAGGACAGAAAGAAGCATCCGGAATACTACAGCAACTCCGTGAAGGTAGAGCTCACAGAGAACCATGTCCGGGCTGTATTTGATGAGATCTGCGGACTGATCGAACGGGACGACAAGGAGCTGCTTTACACAAGGACTGTGATGAAGCTGAACTGAGGCTGCACTTAGCGGTTTACGGAACGGTTATCCCTGCCGGTGATTGATCTTCCACTGATTGACTCTTGGACAGGCAGTGGGGGAAGTTTGTTTTCTATGATTCCCCAGTACGGTTTGTGGTTTAGCGGTGCGGGGAAATCTTCCTTCCTGCGATCTCCCACTACGGTTTGCGGTTGAGCGGTGCGGGGAAATCTTCTTTC
>JAUNAN010000098.1 GCA_030527595.1 Lachnospiraceae bacterium
GCTTGCGAAGAAGTGGCGGCAATCGTGTAGACGAAACACCGGAAAGCCGTTAGATCGAAGGAACCGCGGGAACACTTCCGACAATGCCGCGGGCGTCCCCTTCCACGCACAGCCCTGTGACCGGATCAACTCCGCGATCTGGTGGGGAATGACGATATAGCGGTCAGACGCTTCGGTTTTCGTGCTTTTCTCTTCGATGGTCCCGCCGTCTCCGAGAACAATGTTGCGGCTGACGTGGAGGACGTCACCGTCAAGCGCGTCAGCGGTCACTCCGCAAATCTCGCCGCGACGAAGTCCCATGCAAGCAAGCGCGAAGGCTGCTTCAAGGCGCGTCCCCTTCATGGTTGCGGCAACCTCTTTTACCACTTCCGCGTCGGGGACGTCAGGGTTAAACATTCGCTTATCCTTTTTGACATCCAGCTTCGGCATTCGGCAGTCTGCCGCTGTCATCACTTCGGAGATCAGCCCGATGTAGTTCCGGGCAGTTTTTGCCCTTCTGGACAGGCGCAAGTCATTGATAAGCGTCTGGAGTATGGTTGGCGTGATCTTGTCAATCGGTGTCCGACAAAACTCGGCGTAATCCTTCAACAGCGTCCTCTGTATGCCCCTGTAGCCCCTGATTGTGGACGGTGATAGAACTTTAGCCTTGCTATCAATCAGGCGCTCCATGCAGTCCCCAAACGCCTTAGATGTGGTGTATACGAGGTGACTGGTCTGGTAATCTGTTGCCGCCTGTATCACTTCTTTTTTCGTCTTGTAGGTGAAGCGTTTTGTATGATACTTGCCGTCAGTGTCTCGCAATGCAATCACTGTCGTGTATTTGCCGGAGATTGTGCGTGTAATCTTCATGCATACCTCCTTTTTAGGTGCACTTTCCCAGAGGGTATGCTATACTTGACTGGACGAAAACGCCGTATAGCAACCCTATCGGTGCCCGCTTTACTGTTCGCAGCAGTAGGGCGGGATTTTTTTATTTTGTTCTTCGCGGTTCACGATGCGATCGGTTATAATAAGAGCAAGGTTTCTCCTCTTAAATTCAATAACACCCCCTTACCCCTGACAACCCTCACGGCGCAAGCTGCGGGGGATTTTTATTTCGAAACACCTGACTGTACGGACATTTTAAAGTTCCCCTCGCCATCATTAGCAATGCCGAGAAAGAGGACCGGAGTCTTTTCTACGTCTGGAGTCCATACAAATATAACTTTTCCATCGGAAGCGGATAAACCCGCAGCAACTTCTTCGCGAGTATACTTACCATCCCATGATTTTGACATTTTACAATTTCCAAAAACTTTTTCGACTAAGGTTGCCATTGTAATGGCTTCGCTGAAGTAATCAAGCGGAGACTCGTATATATCCGTAAAAGTAGCAATCCAATTGAGCAGTCCAGCGGACTCGTCAAAATGTACTTTTATATCAGCAGCATGTCCGAGAAAAATCTGATTGTGAAGGATCAGATCATTATCAACTATCTCGTAATCCACGCCATCTATCATACTGTCAGTTACAACTGTCTTTATGTACGAGTCCATATCCCAGCCCCACATTCTGACTGCTGACTGGATCAGGAAGGTATCATTCGCGAGAAGATCCTCGCTGCTTTCCGTCGCGCTTGATGCATACGCCGTGTATGCCGGTGTTGCGGTCATCATGGAACCGATCAGAATCATCGCCAGAATTTTCTTTTTCATATTATCCCCTCCTTATGTGCATCTTTTTCAATTGCCTGCACGTCCAACTTTTCAAAGTCTCCGTGCTGGATGTGTTTGCAGGCGTGTTGATACGCTTTCATTGCGCGCACATCGTCCACCGCTTCACTAATGTAAATGTTGTAATCTCCATTCGCGTCAAGCGCGACCAACTCTGTCACTTTCCCCTTCAGCTTCACCCGCCTTACATAAATTTCGTTCATACTTCGCCTTTCCACACTCGGAGCATCTGCGCTGCTTTTCGGAGGTCATCCGGATCGACATCGCGCGCAGCATCAAAAAGTATTTTCAAATCAGGATTCTCAAAAATCTCCTGCGCGACTTTTGCGGTTTCATCATCAATATAGTAGCGCTCCTGATCCGAGTCCTCTGGCTCCTCCATAAGATCCTTCCGTCTAATTCCGAAGATGGCGCAGATTGCGTCAACTTTGTCCATTCTCGGCGTTTTTGTTCCGTTGATCCAATTGGAAACAGAAGTAGTGCCGACGCCTAACCGTTTCGCGAGTTCCACCTGTGTCATGTCATGCAGTTCCAAAAAGTAGCGTAACCGTTGCGAAAATATGGCGTTGAATTCTTTTTCTGACATCTCCGTGCCCTCCTCTTTTCTTATGCATATAATACTCTTTCGGGGGAATTCTCACAACATCAAATGTCAAAAAAATTCACTTTTAGTGTTGACATTCACTTAAAGGGGATGTACAATAACGTCAGATCAAACGAAAGGAGGCGGGAAAAGTTGGTCGATTTCAAGATTAGCCTTGCAGCAGCAAGAGTCAATGCGGGCTTTACGCAGGCAGAAGTGGCAGAAAAGATGCACGTTTCCAATGTTACGGTTGTAAATTGGGAAAACGGAAAGACAATTCCGAGATATGCGACTTTAGCCATGCTCTGTCAGCTTTACAAAGCACCGATTGACGCTATTTTTTTGCCTGAGGAATCCACTTAAAGGGGACGAGAGGAGGACAAGATGAAACTCAAGAACAGTTTAAAAGGACACATGTCCAGAGAAGAAGTTGATCAGGTCATTGTCATGCAGGGCGGGCACATCCTGTTCTGGGGCGCTCCGGAAGCACTCCTCAAACCGCGTCCGCTCATGAAGGAGAACGCAAAGAAGTTGCTGAACACCGAAGTAAAGAGCGTTAAGAACTTCAATAACGAGCGTTTCATCTACGAGGTGTGGGTATGACAGACAAAGAGATGGATGAATTTGTGAAGAAAACAGACAAGGCAATTATCCACTACCTTCTCACTATTGCACTGAGCATCATCACATCCGCGACACTAACTCTTTTATTAACAAGGTGATCAGAGTAGTAGCAGCGGAAACAGCAATAGGCGTGAAGATGGAACGGATCAGAAAAGACCTGATTTCAAGAAAGCGCATTTCTTTGTATGAAAAAGCCTGTGCTGTTGGGGTAACGCCCAGAATAGCACCGTAATCATTTTTCACATACACAAGATATTCTTTCTCGATCAGGAAACGAACATAAGCGTCTAAAAAGTGAGATTTAAGAGGGTAAATGTCTTCAAGGTCTCCCAGATCGACGTAATCGCCTTGAGAGTTTTCAACCAAATAATCAAGTAACTTTTTACATTCTTTAGGCAGCATAAGCAGTCCTCCATTTATGAGGATTATAACACGGAGGCTTTATGAAAGAATGGCGAAAAACCACCGCGGCACTCATCCGCGGGAGAGTAACAGAGTACTTCGATAAAGTATCGGCGGATTTCCTCCACGTCATCGGCGTCAGCAGTTCGGCCTATTACAGCCGTCTGAAATCGCCTGAGACGATCAGACTGGGAGAGTTCCGAAGGATGACGAAGGTGCTCCATTTGAGCGATGAGGAAGTGCTCAGAATTGTAAAGGGGTGAGAGATGAGGCAGAAAATCCCCGAATGGGTGAAGGATTACGTCAAGGATAACGGCCGCCGCCCAGTCGATCAGATGTACGAGGATATCCTGTACCTCTTCGGCATCGAGATGAACCGGGCGACACTGACCAACATGAAGTACAAATACAAGTACGGAACGCTCTGGCCGGTCACCAAATGCGCGGCTTGCGGAAAGAAATTCCGACCAACAGCGAAGGCGCAAAAGTACTGCTCTTATGAGTGTGTGCGGAAGTGTGAGAGATCGCAGAATATGGCACTTTACTATCGGCGTAAAGAAGCAGGCCTTCCGAGATATGGCGCAGTGGAGCTTAGAGACTGGAGGAATCCAGAGCTTGCGAAAAGAGCAAGGCTGGCGCAGGAGTACGGGCTGAGTTACGGGCAGTATGTAGCAATGGTAGAAAATCCCGTGCATGTGGATATTCCGGCATGGGCGAGAAGGAGGAAGAGAGATGCACGAGCATGATTGTGACACTTGCCGATGGTATGAAGAAATCCACGGTGAGTGGGTATGTGGCAATCCGGAATCTGACAGCTATATGTGCGAGATGAGTTCCGAGGACAGTTGCCAGGACTACGAGCAGGAGCGGAACTGATGACTGACAGGGAGTGTAAGCAAATAGGGGACGCGCTTGAAAGAGCGCTGGATCAGATCATGAAGGGGGAAAAGAATCATGAAAACAATGAAGGAACACGTTATCCAGTATCTTCGATACGGAGTCTGGTATTGGCTCGGAATTGCCTGCTCAGTCGTTATGAGCATGGGGATCTGGGCGGGAGCCACTGACCTTGCAGGAACCTTCGGGCACTTTGCAGTGTGTGTCGGTGTCGGCATAGCGGTCTGGTTACTCGGCAGCCTGTATTGTAGCATTCTGGATGAGGAAAGAAGACAGACGAGGTACAGCGGTTATGAACGTCAGCTTCGCGAACTCGGTCACAGAAAATGAAAAGAAGCCGATAGTTGGCTCTATCGACTTCCGGCTTGAAAAACAGTTCAAAGAAAGGTGCGGTGTTTTCCGCATCTCCATTTTATCACACTGAAAGGAGATTCAACAAGATGGCAGTTTACAAAAGAGAACCGATTGACGCGCCGAATCAGGAAAGCGCAATTGCAAATCATGATTATTTTGCACCGACTGCACACGTCACTATTCGCAAGGAAGAGTTTTCCGCGCTGATCGAAGCGAAGACAAAGCTTCGTTGCTTATGCGCTTATCTTCGCGAGAACGAATACAGCACATGGCTGAGAGCATCAGCAGTCGCTATGCCGGAGATCGCCGAAGAGGCAGAAAGGAGAAGCAAATGGGAATCGCAGTGATGGTTATGGGCGCATCCGGCAGCGGAAAGTCTGCATCGCTTCGCAACTTCGCCCCGGATGAGATCGGGCTGATGAATGTCGCAGGAAAGCCGCTGCCGTTTCGCGGCAAATTTGTTCGAACTGTAAACAACGCGGATTACAGAACAATCTTTTCCGCACTCAAGGATGACTCAGTTGACACGTTTGTGATTGATGACAGCCAGTATCTGATGGCGTTTGAAAGCTTTTCTCACGCAAAAGAGCAGGGATACGCAAAGTTCACAAACATGGCGCTGAACTTTTACAACCTTGTCGAAGGAATCAGAAAACTTCCACCGGAGAAAATCGTGTATTTCCTGCATCATTCCGAGGTTTCGGATGATGGACGGATCAAGGCGAAGACACTGGGGAAGATGTTGGACAATCATCTGACGGTTGAGGGCTTGTTCTCCATCGTTCTGTTATGCCAGGTCGAAGGCGATCAGCACTATTTTCTGACTAATTCCGATGGTAGCAATTCCGCAAAGTCCCCGATGGGAATGTTTGATAAGCGGATCGACAATGATCTGAAAATGGTAGACACGGCAATTCGAAATTATTACGAGATGCCAATCAAAAATACAAAAGAAAAAGGAAAAGGAGATACAAAATGAAGGCTTTTAAAAACTACGAAAACACACAGGCAATTTCTGACGCTAAGAAGCTTCCGAAGGGCGGTTATGTTTGCAAGATCCTGAACGCAGCAGAAGAAACAATGCAGAGCGGCCAGAGCAGACTTCGCGTTTCTTTTGATATCGAGGAAGGCGAGTACAAGGGATTTTATTCTGAGAAGTACCGCGCCAACCAGAGCGAGGATAAAAAGTGGGGTGGCAATTATTTCCTTTATCTGCCGATTGACGATGGATCTGAAAAAGACGAGTGGACAAAGCGCAAGTTTAAAACCTTCACGAATGCAGTTGAAGATTCTAATGCCGGCTATCGCTGGGACTGGAACGAAGCGGGTCTGAAGGGCAAAACAGTTGGTATCGTGTTCAATGAGCGCGAGTATGAATTTAACGGCAAGCGCGGAATGACTGCGAATGCTGCGGCTGCTTATTCGGTCGATGCAATCCGCAACAATGCATTCAAGATTCCGGCCGACCGTTTCCTCTCTACTCCTGCGGCTCCGGTTGTGACACAGACAGACGCTAACGGCTTCATGACAGCAGGCGAAGAAGCCGAGCTGCCGTGGTGATCGCATGACGCCGCCTGAGGTTGAGGCATCACTCCGAAGTATGCGGATTCTGGTTGATACGCGCGAGCAGGACACGAAGCTTTCTAAATCAAGATATGAAAGCTTCGGCGTCCCTTACAGAAAAGAAAAGCTTAATGCAGGGGACTACTCCTGCGAGTGCGATCTTCCGGGCGGCGAGGTTGTTTCTCTGAAGGATCAGGTCGTAATCGAAAGAAAATATGCACTCGATGAACTTTGCATGTGTTTCGGCAAAGACCGCCAGAGATTCAAAAAGGAATTCGAACGCGCCCAAACATCTGGGACACGTGTATATCTTCTTGTTGAAAACGCGACATGGGAACACGTCCTAACAGGGAAATACCGGAGCCAATATAATCCGATCGCGCTGACATCCTCGCTGCTTGCGTGGCAAGTCAGATACGATATGCGGATTGTGTTCTGCAAGACAGAGACATCCGGAGTGATGATTAAAAATATTTTGTACAGGGAACTGAAAGAACGATTGCAGGAGGTGTGATAGATGCCTTTTCAGTATTCGGATTCAGAGTATATAAAGCTGAATCGAAAGATCCTGAATTGGGAATGGTATGACGATGTGAACACGCGCCTCCTATTTATTCATTGCCTGCTGCGAGCGAACTGGATGGAGACCTCGTGGCATGGCGTGAAACTGAAAAGAGGTGAATTTATCACGTCACTCGCTTCGCTTGCCGAGGAAACAAACTTGTCAGTTCGAAACGTAAGAACTGCATTAAAACACTTAAAAGCGACAGGCGAAGTGACAAGCAGAAAATATGCGAAATTCCGCATAATATCAATAAAAAATTGGGATCTCTATCAGCAAAGTGACAA
>JAUNAN010000099.1 GCA_030527595.1 Lachnospiraceae bacterium
GAAGACCTCTCATCGTGGTTTTTTATGTGTTCAATTTGATTTTACAATCGACCAACATAAAAAATAGTAAAAATGGATAAAAAATTTTCAGTAAAAATCATATGCATATCAAAGCGGTTTGATATATCATATTCGAATTAACAAGCGAAAATGAGTCGTTAGCATATCATGTGTGTATGTCAGCATATATGATATTCGTATATTATTTGGCAAAAAGCGCGTTGTAATCAAAAAAAGGGGGTGATAAAATAATTTTCGGTACATGCAGAGTCGGGATAGATATGATTTTTGTATAATGAACGGTTTGCACCGTAGACGACTGTAAATCGTGAAGTGATTTGCCCGATTCATGCAGTGTACGATTCATTGACGAATCAATATTCACATAACAACAAGGAGGTTGTACCAATGGCTTATGTAGATGAAGTACTGGCATCGGTAAAAGCAAAAAATGCGAATGAACCGGAGTTTATTCAGGCTGTAACAGAAGTTCTGGATTCTCTTCGCCCGATCGTAGATGCACATGAAGAAGAGTATCGTAAGGTTGGTCTTCTTGAGCGTCTGGTTGAGCCGGACCGCGTGATCACATTCCGTGTACCGTGGACAGATGACAACGGCAACGTTCAGGTTAACAGAGGATATCGTGTACAGTTCAACAATGCGATCGGACCGTACAAGGGAGGCCTTCGTCTTCATCCGACAGTATACCTCGGAATCCTGAAGTTCCTTGGATTTGAGCAGATCTTCAAGAACTCTCTTACAAGCCTTCCGATCGGCGGCGGTAAGGGTGGTTCCGACTTCGATCCGAAAGGAAAGTCTGATGCGGAAGTTATGCGTTTCTGCCAGAGCTTTATGACAGAGCTTTATAAGTACATCGGACCGGACGAAGACGTACCGGCAGGTGATATCGGAACAGGTGCCCGTGAGATCGGTTATATGTACGGTCAGTACAAGAGAATTACTTCTCAGTATCAGAGCATCCTGACCGGCAAGGGCCTGAGCTATGGCGGTTCTCTTGCAAGAACACAGGCTACAGGATATGGTCTTCTTTATTTCACACAGGAGATCCTGAAGCTGAACAATATTGATCTTGCAGGAAAGACAGTCTGCGTTTCCGGTGCAGGTAACGTTGCGATTTATGCGATCCAGAAGGCTACTCAGCTCGGTGCAAAGGTTGTTACCTGCTCCGATTCTACAGGCTGGGTATATGATCCGGATGGAATCGATGTTGCTGTACTTCAGGAGATCAAGGAAGTTAAGCGCGCAAGACTGACAGAGTACAAGAACTATCGTCCGAATGCTGTATATCATGAAGGCAGAGGCGTATGGGTAACAAAGTGCGATATCGCTCTTCCGTGCGCAACTCAGAACGAGCTGCTTCTTGAGGATGCTAAGAATCTTGTTGCAAACGGCTGCCTCGGCGTATTCGAAGGTGCTAACATGCCGACAACTCTGGATGCTACAAAGTATCTGCAGGAGAACGGCGTGCTCTTCGGACCGGGCAAGGCTGCAAATGCCGGCGGTGTTGCTACATCTGCTCTTGAGATGTCCCAGAACGCTGAGAGACTGAGCTGGTCCTTCGAGGAAGTAGATCAGAAGCTTCAGTCCATCATGGTCAACATTGCACATAACTGCGATGAGGCAGCAAGAAAGTACGGCCACGAAGGTGATTACGTTGTCGGTGCTAACATTGCCGGCTTTGAGAAAGTTGCAGATGCAATGATCGCTCAGGGCGTATATTAATTACGATCCGTTCGCAATGAAATAAGCAAAAATTTAAACAGCTTCCTGTCCATTCGGGCAGGAGGCTGTTTTTGAATGATAAGCCGTCCGGCAGTAGCTGTGCTTGCTCTGGCTACTATCGGGCGGCCAACAGACATCGAGCTGCAAAGCGAGATGCATGTGTCACACGTATCGCGTAGGAGAATCCTCCTACGCGATTTATTTATGAATCAGCGATATCATTTCTATAAATAAAAAAAGGAAATATTTACATAACACGGAATATTAATAATACAGGGTGTTTCGAACCTGAAAAAAAGCGGATAGTAACGAACAGAATATGATTGCAAGACTCGATTCTCCGGCAGAACCGGAATTGTGGAGGAAGGAATATGCTGATTCGTGAACAGATTGAAGAAAATGAACGACAGGTGCTGGATCGGAGAGCCGTTTTTTCTGCCGATTCCGCAGGCAGGGATAAGCCGGAGAAGGAATGTGATATCCGTACCTGTTTTATGAGAGATCGGGACCGCATCGTTCACTGCAAATCCTTTCGGCGGCTGAAGGACAAAACTCAGGTGTTTCTTTCACCGCAGGGAGATCATTACCGCACACGCATGATGCATACGCTGGAGGTCTCTCAGACTGCCCGTACTGTGGCAAAATGTCTTCATTTGAATGAAGATCTGGTGGAGGCGATTGCTCTCGGTCATGATCTCGGGCACACGCCTTTCGGTCACGCCGGTGAGCGGGCGTTGAATTCTCTGAGTCCGTTCGGCTTTCGGCACTATGAACAGAGTATCCGGGTAGTGGAGCTGCTCGAAAAAAACGGAAAGGGACTGAATCTTACAAAGGAAGTGAGAGACGGCATTCTGAATCACGGTACTGATCGCCATCCCTATACGCTCGAGGGGCAGGTCGTTCGCCTCTGCGATAAGATTTCCTATATCCATCATGATATGGATGATGCGGAGCGGGCCGGTATCCTGAAGGAGAGTGACATTCCCGCGCATCTGCGATCCCGGCTGGGAGAGTCAACCCGTGCGAGGCTGAACACCTTTATCCATGATATTGTGAGAAATTCACAGGAATCGGATGAAATCCGTATGTCCGAGGAGATCGAAAGTGCCATGTTTGAGTTGAGGAGATTCATGTTTACGAATCTCTATACGAATCCGGCTGCGAAAAGCGAGGAATCCAAGGCAGGAGAACTTCTCTCTGCGCTCTATGAGTGGTACTGCAAATATCCGGAGAAGATGACAGAGGAGTATTTCAGACTCTATTCCGAGAATGGAGAAGAAAAAGAACGTGCAGTTTGCGATTATATTTCGGGAATGACAGACCAGTACTCGATTTCCCGATTTAATGATATTTTTATACCGAAATCCTGGAGTAAATATTAATGAGAATTCCGGACGAAACCGTACAGGAGATTCTAGAAAAAACAGATATAGTAGAACTGATCGGAAGCTATGTGAGACTGAAGAGATCGGGCTCCCGATATACCGGCCTGTGTCCTTTTCATAATGAAAAGACCCCGTCCTTCAGTGTGGAGCCGAACAAGCAGCTGTATTACTGCTTCGGCTGTCATAAGGGAGGCACCGCGGTTACCTTTCTTATGGACTACCACAATTATACTTTTCAGGAAGCTATGCAGGAGCTGGCAGACCACTCGGGAGTGGCGCTTCCGAAAATAGAGTATTCCAGAGAAGAGCAGCAGCGTCAGGACCGGCGCACGCAGCTTCTGGCTGTTCACAAGGCAGCTGCCCAATACTACTATCATAATCTGAAGTCCGCGAATGGAAGTATCGGTCTTTCCTATCTGCATAAGCGTGGACTTACTAATGAGACGATCACCAGGTTTGGCCTTGGTTATGCCGATAAATTCGGAAAAGGCCTCTACCGGTTTTTGAAGGAGAAACAGTATTCCGATGAAATCCTGAGGGAATCCGGTCTGTTTTTATTTGATGAAAAGAGAGGAGCGGGCGACAAGTTCTGGAACCGCGTGATGTTTCCGATCATGGACGAGAGAAACCACGTTATTGGCTTCGGCGGACGTGTCATGGGAGACGGGAAACCGAAGTATCTGAATTCGCCCGAGACGGATCTTTTTAATAAGCGGCTTCGTCTCTATGCGCTGAATTATGCAAGAGCCTCCAAGGAACCGAATCTGATCCTCTGCGAGGGATATATGGATGTCATCACCATGCATCAGGCGGGATTTACGAATGCGTGTGCATCTCTGGGAACCGCGCTCACGGAGGAACAGGTCAGGCTGATCAAACGCTTCAAGGATGAGGTCCTGCTGATCTATGACAGTGACAGCGCCGGTATCAATGCCGCGCTTCGCGCGATCCCTATGCTGGAGGAGGCAAAGGTGCGTGCAAGAATCGTAGATCTCTCGCCGCACAAGGATCCGGATGAGTTTATTAAGTCCGAGGGAGCCGAGGCCTTCCGGGAACGTCTGGATCATGCGATCTCCGGTAAAATTTTTGAGATCGATCAGCTCGCAAAACAGTATCGTCTCTCGGAACCGGACGGTATGACGGCATTTCAGCAAGAGGCCGGTCTCCGTATCGTTCAAATTCCGGACTCACTCGAGAGAGAGAACTATATCCAGGCAGTTTCGCGGCGCTATCGTTTCTCGGAAAAAGGCTTCCGTGAGCTTGTTGGGAAGCTTGCCGGAAGAGGATATCCTGCGGAATCCTATCGTCAGCCGAAAAAGTCCGGAGTCAGAAATACAAAGCAGACTGAATCGGGAGAGACGAAATCCGAGCGGCTGATGCTTAATTTTTTGGCATCTTATCCGGAAGCCTACGAACAGACTGCGGGTATTTTCGGACCGAAGGATTTTCAGGATCCCGTCTGCAGAAGTATCGCAGAGGTGCTGTATCCTATGCTGGAAGCCGGAAACGTAAGTGAATCCGTTGTTGTGAGCAGCTTTACGGAGAGCGCGGTGCAGAGTGCAGCCGCAGAGGCCTTCCATGCCGAAGTGCCTGTGAAATCCAATGAGCAGCTCGATCAGGCTTTTACGGATGTCTTTCTTCGTATCGCCTCTGCCTCCAATGATGCCGCTATGCGCGCTCTGGGTGAACAGGATGCTGAAGGATTTGTCCGTCTCATGGAACAGAGAAAAAAGATTGAAAATTTAAAAAGAGACGGAACGCGTTTCCATCTGAAAATGAAAGAAACATAAGCGCTTTATGCAGACGGCGGTGCCGGATGCTTTATATAGATCATGATAATGGGTATCAAAACATTAGGAGAGTAAAACAGTATGAATCAAAATGACATTCTTTTTGCAGAGAAGCTGACACAGATGCTGACTGCAGCAAAGCAGAAGAAAAACGTGCTGAGCTACAATGAAATCGGTGATTTTTTCAAGGACGTGCCCTTTCAGCCGGACGATGCAGAAAAAGTGATCGATTTCCTGGAAGCGAACGGAGTGGATGTTCTTCGCATGGAGGATAACAAGAGCGAGGATGAAGTTCTGCTGATGTCTGATGATGACGAAGGAAATATAGACGAAGAGGAAGATGCGGAGATCGATGTGGAGAAGATCGATCTTTCTGTTCCGGAGGGCGTATCTATCGAGGATCCGGTCCGTATGTATCTGAAGGAGATCGGAAAGGTGCCGCTTCTGACTGCAGAGGAGGAGGTCGCACTTTCCAAGCAGATGGAAGAAGGCGGCGAGAAGGGGCAGCTTGCACAGAAGAGACTTGCCGAAGCAAATCTCAGATTGGTTGTATCTATCGCTAAACGCTATGTCGGACGAGGTATGTCGTTTCTGGATCTGATTCAGGAGGGAAATCTTGGTCTGATCAAGGCGGTAGAGAAGTACGATTACAGAAAGGGCTTTAAGTTCTCCACATATGCGACATGGTGGATCCGTCAGGCTATTACGCGTGCAATTGCGGATCAGGCCAGAACCATTCGTATTCCGGTTCATATGGTCGAGACCATCAATAAACTGATCCGTGTCAGCAGACAGCTTCTCCAGGAACTCGGACGCGAACCAAGCCCGGAGGAAATCGCAAAGGAAATGAATATGCCCGTAGAGCGTGTGCGGGAGATCTTGAAAATTTCCCAGGAGCCGGTTTCTCTTGAGACACCGATCGGTGAGGAGGAGGACAGTCATCTTGGTGATTTTATTCAGGATGATAATGTTCCGGTTCCGGCTGAAGCAGCGGCAACCACTCTGTTGAAGGAACAGCTCAATGAGGCACTGGATACGCTGACAGATCGTGAACAGCAGGTGCTTCGCCTGAGATTCGGCTTGGATGACGGAAGAGCGCGCACGCTGGAGGAGGTCGGAAAGGTCTTCAATGTAACACGTGAGCGTATTCGTCAGATCGAGGCTAAGGCGCTGAGAAAGCTTCGTCAGCCGAGCCGCAGCAAAAAGCTTAGAGATTATCTTGACTGATACGGGAGAAACACATGAAACTCTCAAAGAGACTGGAGACTGTAGTGTCATGCGTGACACCGGGCATGTCTGTGATAGACGTGGGATGTGATCATGCGTATGTATCGGTAGAATTGGCAGCCCGGGGAATTTCCCCGGCTGTTATTGCTTCCGATATTGTGGATGGTCCTCTTGCGGCTGCAGAGATCCACATCGCGGAATCAGGAATGCGGGAAAAAATCACTGTTCTCAAAAGTGACGGTATCCCGAAAGAATACGGAAAATATCTGCAGGAACCCGTGTCGGCAGTGATCTGCGGCATGGGCGGTTTACTCATTTGCAGGATATTGGAAGAAGCGGGGGATGCCCTGAAAGGCATTACGGAACTGGTGCTTTCTCCCCAGCGTGATCAGGCTGAGGTGCGCGTTTTGATGACGGAAAAGGGATACCTGATCGATGAAGAGATATTTCTTGAAGACGCAGGCAAGTATTATACTGTGATCAGGGGCAGAAGAAGTGATAGCTGTCCGCCTCTTTCGGAAGCGGAAAAGCGCTTCGGTCCTGTGCTGATTCGGAAAAAGGATCCCGGACTGCATGACTTTCTGTCGAGAAGACTGAAGGAGCAGGAATTGATTCTTGCGCGGGTCGCCTCTCTTGAGGGGCACGAAGATCGGGCGGAGGAACTTCGGAGAGAGAATGAATATCTCCGGGAGGCACTTGCCGCCATGCAGCAGGTGTCAGACGCTGACTGAACAGGTGAGAAATACATAGAACTGCCTGCGTGAAGAAGACAAAGAATAAGATAAAGAAGAAAAT
>JAUNAN010000100.1 GCA_030527595.1 Lachnospiraceae bacterium
CCGACCGCTTTTGAGAGGAGAAACAGCGAAAACATGAGAAATGCGCGAAGAGAGGAGACGGACATGCCGGTAAGGATGGTGTAAGAAAGGAGTACCAGAAGAGAGAGGATCCCGGCAGGCTGCTCCGGAAGACGCAGCTTTTTCAGAAGCCGGTAGAGCGCCATCCCGAGGATGGAGAGATGCAGGCCTGAAATCGCAAGCATATGTGTGATTCCGCCGGTCTGCCAGAGATCCCGGGTGTCGGGTTCGAGATGCGTCCGGTCCCCGGTCAGCATGGCGCACAGGATACCGCTTACATCGGACGGAAAAGCCCGAAGGATCCGTGCATTTGCCCGGCTGCGCAGTCGGGCAAGCCATTCCCGCAGATAGTCGCAGGAGGAACTGACCGAGAGGATCTCCGGATCTTTCATCGTATAACCGATATCCTGAACCCGATAGTAGGAGGCAGAATCAAACTGTCCGTCATTCGTTGCTCCCTGAACCGGTTTCAGAATACCTGAGAGTGACACTCTGCTGCCCACTCTCAGGCGGGTACCGCTGCTTTCTGTTATGCGAACGCCTCTGATCTTACACGTTTTTTCGTCCGCAGTGCAGTCAGCATTGTTTAAAATGAAAACACTGTAGTCCCCGCGATCCGATGCTTCCCGAACCGTTCCCGATACTGTGACAAAGGCACCGGAGGAGATGCGGGAGGCAAGCGCCTCTTCTTCACGGGACTCCGGAAGCAGAGGGATCTTCAGAAGATTCAGTACGTAAAAAATAAGCAGAGTGCAGATGCTGATGAGAAAAAGAGGACGTCTGGACATAGCTTCTCCTCATGCCGGTCTTGGTCAGGAATTGGCATTGGCGGGTTCTTCTACATCGGGTACGGATGAACTGTCCGGATCCTCTGTCCCGATGGATTCGGGAGTGGGGGCTTCTTCTACAAGAGAGAGATCCTCCGAGAAGGAATTACTCAGATCGATCGTCTCGCGGAAGACGGCGTCGGTGTCTCCTTCGATAGAGATATGCACGCTGGAGATCCCGCAGTTTTCCACAAGAGAGTTGACGATCGAGTAGATCGGAAGCTGTGCATCAATGAGCAGTGCATCTGTCAGGAAGGTGCGGGAGAGATTGACATAGCAGATATCGTCGGCTGTGGAAATATTGATGATCTGCGTATTTCCCGGGACAGTTGCATAACACCCGTCTGCCTTTGGTCCGTCGATAATGCGTTCTACAATTGCCCATTCGAGAGGCTTGTTTGCACTGTAGTAGATAGAGCGGGATTCCCTTCTTAGCTGAGTGCCGTTTTCATCCGCGAAATAGAGGTTGATCGTGGAGTGCTGCAGAGAATTGATCTGACGGCCGGAGTTTTCAATGAAGCTGTTCTCGGTCATGGCGCCCACAGTACTGCCGGTTCCTGTTGTGAGATAGGAGCCTTCCACCGTGAAGGAGACATCATAGACATCATCGAGCTGAACCAGTGTGCGGACAATGCCTGCCCGAACCAGAACCTCCTTTGTCGGGGAGAGTTTATAATAGTCGCTGCTGAAATTCAGCATGAGATGGCTGTCTTCCAGAGTTTTGTCAAGAAGCGTTACATTTTCAATAAAGACACTCTTGTCTCCGCTGACGGTTCCGTCTGACTGCAGGATGGAAAGACAGGAATCCACAGAGAGCGCTTCGCTGTTCTGGGAAGAGGGAAGCGCCTCTGAATTTAATCCGTTTTCACTGCTGTTCAGATAATAGACGGTAATGCCGGTTGATGAGGATGTCGTCATACTGCTCCGGGAGCTGCAGGCTGTGAGATTCAGGAGAAAAAGTGCAGACAGAAGCAGTGTGATCAGTCTTCTGCTTTTTTTATATTTCAGAGTTACTAGCAAATCGATCATTCCTTTCTTCTCTTATTCCTGCCAGTTCAGGGGAACGCGCACTTCGAAGGTCGTGCCCTCACCGAGGCGGCTCTTGACACGGATGACTCCGCGATGCAGGAGAATGGCTTTTTGTGCGATGGCAAGACCCAGACCGGTTCCTTCGATCTCGGTGGAGTGAGACTTGTCTCCCCGATAGAATCGCTCGAAGACGTGATCGATCTGATCCTCTGCGATACCCATTCCGCAGTCGGCAATCGTGACGTAGAAATACTTTCTGTCAGAGGAGAGAGTGACGCGCACCCATCCGTCATCAATATTGTACTTGATCGCGTTTTCGATCAGGTTTGTAAAGGCGAGCGCAATCTTGGAGGCGTCCACGTCCGCAAAAATTTCCCGGTCGCTGCGCATGATGAGGTCGATACTGCGCTTCTGCGCGATGGGAGAAAGGCGGGCGATGATCTCTTCCAGAAGTTCTCCGATCTCGTGACGGGCAACATTCATTGTGGCTGCCTTTTTTTCGAGACGCGTCATGGAGAGCAGATCGGAGATGATGTTGTTCTCCCGGTCTATTTCGTTGGCGATATCGCTCATGAATTCCTGATAGAGCTCTACCGGTATGCCCTCCTGTCCATTCAGGGAATCCGCAAGCACCTTCATGGAGGTGAGCGGCGTTTTCAGCTCGTGTGAGACATTGGAGACAAATTCCTGTCTGGAATTGTCGAGTGCGCGTACTCTGGCAAGCATCTGGTTAAATGCGGAGATGATCTGCTCGGTCTCCGTGCAGTCCGGAACAGAGATCGCCTCATCCTCATAGCCGTCCGTCACATCTTCAATGGCTTTTGTGACCCGCTTCAGAGGGTGGACAAGCAGAGTGGCAAGGAAGTATCCGCAGATCAATACAATGATGCTGATGACAGAACTGGTCAGGATTCCTGTATTTTCCAAAATCCGTGCGTTCTGATGAATTTCATTGGTGGACACGGAGACCAGGAGCACGCCGTCCGGAATCGTGGCTTCTTCGGACTCAATGGGTACAATGAACTCCACATAAGCGGCACTGTTATCGATCAGCGTGTCGCCCTTATTGGTATTGAAGCAGTCGATGACTTCGCGGGAGACGGAGTACTTTCCCGTGTCAAGATCATAGGTATCCCGGATCACACGGAAGTCGGAATCAATGATCATGACACGACCGCTGTATATGGTTGATAATAGGGAAATCTGGCTGTTGATGGTCTCCGAGTCGGGATCTTCCAGATAATTCTCCGCGGCAAGGGAATTCCCCAGAATGTCACACTGGGTCTTTACGGTCTGCGTGCGGATATTGATGGCTCTTTCCCGGTAGCTGTGCACGACAACGGAAGCGGCGATCATACTTGGAATAATGCCGATCAGAACCAGGATCAGAAGAATGCGGAACCGCAGACTTCTGAAAAATTTTTTCTGCTGTTTCAGATTGATTTTCATAGGCGTTCCTCTCGTTTCCTTATTATAACAAACGATTTGGATGCATGAAAGAAAAGTGTTTTTGAAACAATGTATTTTCATGAGACCGCGGAGGATGTCCTGGAATATTTTTTTGCATACGGTCGGAAACTGCCACGGAATGTTTCCGGAAGACGGATAGAAAATATCACGAAATGTTTCCGAAAGACGGGCAGAGAATGATGCGAAAAAATAACTGGGCAGAAGGAATTGCCTGAAAGTGTCCTGTATTATAAAATGAAAGAGAAATGAAAAAGACGGCGTAAAGCTGTTTCACAGGGAGAAAATGAGATGAAAGATTATACCATTGCAACCGCATCTACGGCCGATCTCGAGAGAGAATGGCTGGATGCACATGGCATTCCTTTTATTTCCTATACATTCACAATGAATGACGAGGTCTATGAGGATGACTGCAAAGAGGAGACAAAGGAGGTTCTCTATCGAAAGATGCGGGAGGGAATCATGCCGAATACATCACAGATCTCGACTTATCATTATGAGGAGTTTTTCCGTTCCCTCATGCAGGCCGGAAAAGATGTGATCTTCGCGGACATGTCCAGGGCTATCTCCGTATCTATTCAGAATGCGGAAGCTGCCGCAAAGACAGTGCAGGAGGAATTTCCCGATCAGAGGCTGTATTTTCTCGATTCCTTCTGTATTACAGGGGGTCTTGCCATGCTGATCAGGGAGATGACAGCCATGAAGGAGAGCGGAGCATCCTTTGATGAAGTGGTCGCATGGGCGGAGGCGAAGAAGAAAAAAATTGTTCACCGCTTTACCGTCAACGACCTGATCTGGCTGAAAAAGGGCGGCAGACTGAGTAATATCTCCGCGGTAGTCGGTACGATCCTCTCACTGAAGCCGCTGATGGTTGTGGATGAGGAAGGAAAGCTGGTCGCTTTCGAGACTGTCAGGGGCAGAAAGAAGGCTCTGCTTCGTCTGGTGGATTCCATGGCAAATGATCTGGATCCGCAGGCGGACACCTTCTCGGTCTATCATTCGGATTGTGAAAAGGATGCGAAGTTTGTTGCGGAAGCCGTACGCAGCAAATATCCCCAGTTCAAAGAGGGAACGATCCACACGGAGGGTCCGGTCATCGGTGCGCATGTGGGACCGGATTTCATTGCCGTTTTCTACCACGGAAAAGAGAGAGCACAGTAAATGAAAGCACTGCGGGAGGAAATCAAAAATCAGAGTTTTCAGCGGGTTTATCTGCTTCACGGAGAGGAGCATTACCTGCGGAATTATTATCGTGACCTTCTTTGCAATGCAGTCGTTCCCGCGGAGGACACGATGAACCGTACGGTTTACGAGGAGAACCGTTTCACTGAGGGAGAGGCCGTAGATCAGGCAGAGACAGTTCCGTTTTTTGCGGAGAGAAGACTGCTGGTCTTTATGCGCACGGGGCTTTTTAAGAAGCCCTCGGAGCTGCTCGCAGACTATCTGAAAGAAATACCGGATTATGCGGTGCTTGTTTTTGTGGAGGACGAGATCGACAAACGCAGTAAGCTGTATAAGGCGGTTCAGAAAAACGGCCGTGTGATCGAGTTCGGCATCCAGGATGAGAAAGCGCTTTCGACCTGGATACTGAAAATGATAACGGCAGCGGGACTGAAGATCACATCGGCAGACATGCATTATTTCATTTCCAGGGTCGGAACGGATATGTACACGCTCCGTCTGGAGGCAGACAAGCTGGTGCAGTATCTTGCGGGCAGGGAGATCGTGACGCGTGAGGATATTGAGGCGGTCACAACTGACAGGACGGAAAACCGGATCTTTGATATGATTGCGGCGGTAACCGCGGGAAACAGAAGTCTCGCGTTGAGACTGTACAATGACCTGATCGAGCAGAAAGAGACGCCGGTGGGAATACTGGCACTCATGGAGCGTCAGTATCATCAGCTGCTGCTCATGAGGGAAATGCTGGATGAAGGTGTTTCCTCACAGACCTTTGCGGGAAAGATCGGCATGCATCCCTATGCCGTGAAGAAAAATCTGGGGATTGTGCGTGCGGGAAGTGCGGAAAAATTCAGGCAGGCATTCCGGCTCTGCGTGCAGACAGAGGAAGATATTAAGTCCGGCAGGGTGAATGACCGGATCGGCATTGAGCTTGCAATTGTTCAGCTGCTGAAGTGAGAAAAAACATGCTGAATTCGGTGCTTTTCTGCTTGACACAGGGCAGTGCATGCCGTAATATAGTTGAGTGTGTTCCGCCCATGCCAATGTTTCGTGTCTCCCGGCTAAAGACGGAGCCGAAGAGATCATATTGATTTTTATTCGATGGAGGAATACGTTTTGGCTAATATTAAGTCCGCAAAGAAGAGAGTACTGACAAGCGCAAAGAGAGCTGAGAGAAATAAGGCTGCAAAGTCCGCAGTTAAGACTCAGGTTAAGAAGGTCAACGCTGCAATCGCTGCTAACGATAAGGCTGCTGCAGAGAAGGAGCTGAGCAATCTTCAGGCTGTTATGGGCCGCGCTACCGCTAAGGGAATCTACAAGAAGAACAATCATGCAAGAAAGATCTCCCGTATGGCTGTTGCTGTCAGCAAGATTCAGTAATTCTTCTAAATTAAATGTAATGATATTTTCAGGCACCTTCCACTAACCCATGGAAGGTGCTTGTCTTTTAAGGAGAGGATCTCAGATGGATCAGAGCAAAATCAGAAACTTTTGCATCATTGCACATATCGACCACGGAAAATCCACTCTGGCTGATCGCATCATTGAGATGACCGGTCTTCTGACAGAGCGTGAAATGCAGGAACAGGTCCTTGACAACATGGATCTGGAGCGCGAGAGGGGAATTACCATCAAGGCGCAGACCGTGAGAACTGTTTACAGGGCAGATGACGGCGAGGAGTATATTTTTAATCTTATCGATACGCCGGGACATGTAGACTTTAATTATGAAGTTTCCCGCTCTCTTGCGGCCTGCGACGGTGCGGTTCTGGTCGTGGACTCCACCCAGGGAGTGGAGGCACAGACACTGGGCAATGTATATCTTGCTCTGGATCATGATCTGGAGATCGTGACGGTCATTAACAAGGTGGATCTTCCCAGTGCAAGACCGGAGGAGGTCGCGCAGGAAATCGAGGACGTGATCGGCATTGAGGCTGAGGATGCGCCCTGCATTTCCGCAAAGACGGGACTGAACTGCCATGATGTGCTGGAGGAGATCGTGAAAAAGCTTCCGGCACCGGACGGCGATCCGGAAGCGCCGCTTGAAGCCCTGATCTTCGACTCCATGTACGATCCCTACAGAGGCGTGATCGTCTTTATGCGTGTGGTGAACGGAAGCGTAAAGCGCGGCACAAAGATCCGCATGATGCAGACAGGTGCGGAATTTGATGTTGTGGAAGTGGGCTATTTCGGTCCCGGAAGAGAAATTCCCTGCGAGGAGCTGAGTGCGGGAGAGGTCGGATATCTCACCGCAAGTATCAAGGATCTCAGAGAGACCCGTGTGGGAGATACGGTTACGGAAGCAGCCAGACCGTGTGAGAAGGCGCTTCCGGGATATAAGGAACCGCAGCCGATGGTTTACTGCGGCATCTATCCCGCGGAAACTCCGCGCTATCC
>JAUNAN010000101.1 GCA_030527595.1 Lachnospiraceae bacterium
AGGAGGAAAACGCCATGATTAAAGAAGCGATCGAGAAAATTGTCAGCAAGGAGGATTTATCATATGAGGAAGCTTACCAGGTCATGAATGAGATCATGAACGGTGAGAGTTCCCAGACACAAAATGCTGCTTTTCTGGCTGCTCTTTCTACAAAGAGCACGAAGGCTGAGACGATCGATGAGATTTCCGGATGTGCGCAGGCTATGCGTGAGCATGCTTTGAAGGTTGATGCAGGGGTTCCGGTCCTTGAGATCGTCGGAACAGGCGGAGACAGATCCAATACCTTTAATATTTCTTCCACCTCCGCAATCGTTGCGTCAGCTGCGGGAGTAAAGGTTGCAAAGCACGGCAACCGTGCCGCCTCCTCGAAGAGCGGTGCCGCAGACTGCCTGGAGGCACTGGGGATCAATATTCGCCAGGAGCCGGAAAAGGCAGAGAAACTGATTCGTGAGGTCGGTATCTGCTTCCTGTTTGCACAGCTGTATCATTCCTCTATGAAGTACGTCGGTGCGATTCGCAAAGAGCTCGGCATTCGCACGGTCTTCAACATTCTCGGACCGCTGACGAATCCGGCGAATCCGACTTATTTCGTACTGGGTGTCTATGATGAGTATCTGGTAGAGCCGCTGGCAAAGGTTCTGACAACCCTCGGTGTGAAGAGGGGGCTTGTTGCTTACGGCATGGACAGACAGGATGAGATCTCCGCAAGCTCTGAGACGAAAATCTGCGAGCTGAGAGAAGGTTTCTATAATACTTATTACATCAAGCCGGAGGATTTCGGCCTCACAAGATGTGAGAAGGCAGAGCTTGTCGGCGGAACAGCTGAGGAAAATGCAGAGATCACCCGTAATATTCTGAACGGAAGCATTCAGGGCGGAAAGAGAAATGCGGTTCTGCTGAATGCAGGTGCGGCGATCTATGCGGGCGGCAAGGCGGATTCTTTCGCTGAAGGCATTCAGAAGGCAGCGGAGATGATCGACAGCGGTGAAGCTGCTAAGAAGCTGGAAGCATACATCGCAGCTTCTAATGCATAAAGGTATCTGAACATACGATACAAGGAGATAGAGGTAATGACAATTCTCGATACCATTGCAGAAAAGACGAGAGAGCGTGTCGCTGAGGCAAAGCGCATTTGTCCGGATCCGATGAAGGACAGAGAGATCGTTCTGCGCAGGAAGGACATTCCGGGAGGCATAGATACAAGGCAGCCCTTCCGTTTCAGGAAGGCTCTGCTTGCCGATCATATGTCTTTCATCTGTGAAGTGAAAAAAGCATCTCCTTCGAAGGGCGTGATCGCTGATGTCTTTCCATATGCGGAAATCGGAACTGACTATGACAATGCCGGTGCGGATGCGATTTCCGTGCTGACAGAGCCGTACTGGTTCATGGGCAGCAATGCGTATCTGACAGAGATCCGCCGCAGAACAGATATTCCGATCCTTCGGAAGGATTTTACGGTGGATCCCTATATGATCTATGAGGCAAAGGCGATCGGGGCAGATGCAGTTCTGCTGATCTGTGCGATCCTCACCGAAGCTGAGCTCAGAGATTATCTGCAGCTCTCCCGGGAACTGGGGCTTTCCGCCATTGTGGAGGCACACAATGAAGAGGAGATCGGCATGGCCGTTCGTGCGGGGGCAGACATCATCGGTGTAAATAATCGCAACCTGAAAGATTTTACCGTTGATGTGAAGAACGCAGGAAGGCTCAGGGACATGGTTCCGGAGGGCTGTGTATTCATTTCCGAGAGCGGTGTCCATAAAAGAGCGGACGTTATTGCGGCTGAGGAGATGTTCGCCGATGCGGTGCTTGTCGGTGAGTCTCTTATGCGTGCGAATAATCGGGCAAGAAAGCTGCTGACACTTCGCGGTGAGGGGCCGAAGGTGAAGATCTGCGGGCTCATGAAACAAGAGGATATCCGAAAGGTCAATGAGCTCCAGCCGGATTTTGCAGGCTTTGTATTCGCACATACCCGCCACTTTGTTACGCATGAGCAGGCGAGGGAAATGAAGGCACTGCTCGATCCGAAGATTCAGGCAGTCGGAGTATTTGTTGATGCGCCTGAGGAGGAAGTGATCGGACTGCTGAACGCCGGCATTATTGATCTGGCTCAGCTTCACGGCAGTGAGACGGACGAGACCGTGGCAAGGATTCAAAATGCAACGGGAAAACGCGTGATCAAGGCATGTATTATGAAGGATGAAGATTCCGTGAAGCAGGCAGTACCGGATGCGGATTATCTGTTGTATGATGCGGGCAAGGGTGAGGGCCGGACTTTCAACTGGGAATGGCTGAAGGAATCCCCGGAAAAACCGTTTTTCCTTGCCGGCGGGCTTACCCCGGAAAATGTCGCAGAGGGCATCCGTGCTGTTCAGCCCTGGGCCGTTGATGTATCATCGGCAGTGGAGGATGAGGATCTCTCAAAGAATTATGAAAAAATGAAGCGCTTTATCGAGGCTGCGCGAAGTGTGAGGTATGAAGGATGAATGAAAAGGGCAGGTTTGGAATTTACGGCGGTCAGTATATTACAGAGACGCTGATGAACGCACTTTATGAGCTGGAGACGGCTTATGAGGATGCTATGTCAGATCCGGAATTTGTTGCTGAATTAGACCGTCTCTATCGTGAGTATGCAAATCGTCCGTCTCTTCTTTATTATGCGGAGAAGATGACAAAGGATCTCGGCGGATGCAAGATCTACTTAAAGAGAGAGGATCTGAATCACACCGGTGCGCATAAGATCAATAATGTACTCGGACAGGCTCTTCTTGCGAAGCGGATGGGCAAGACGAGACTGATCGCTGAAACCGGTGCGGGACAGCACGGCGTGGCAACCGCAACGGCAGCGGCGCTCTTCGGTCTGGATTGTGACGTCTATATGGGTAAACTTGACTGCGAGAGACAGGCACTGAATGTTTACCGGATGGAGCTTCTCGGAGCAAAGGTACATTCGGTCAGCTCGGGAACCGGAACCCTGAAGGATGCCGTCAATGAGGCGATGCGTGAGTGGTCGAACAACTGCAGTGATACCCATTACTGTCTGGGTTCTGTAATGGGACCGCATCCGTTCCCGACGATCGTCCGTGATTATCAGGCGGTCATCTCCAAAGAGGCAAGGGAACAGATTCTGGAAGCCGAGGGAAAGCTTCCTGCAGCGGTGCTTGCCTGCGTGGGCGGCGGCTCGAATGCGATCGGTATGTTCTATAACTTTATTCCGGATGAGAGCGTAAAGCTCATCGGCTGCGAGGCTGCCGGCGAGGGCGTGGATACAGAGAGAACAGCAGCGACCATGGCTACGGGAACCCTGGGAATCTTCCACGGAATGAAGTCGATTTTCTGCCAGAACGAGGAAGGACAGATCGCTCCGGTCTATTCCATCTCCGCCGGACTGGATTATCCGGGCATCGGACCAGAGCACGCATATCTGGGAACTTCGGGCCGTGCGGAATATGTACCGGTCACGGACGAAGAGGCTGTGTGTGCATTTGAATATCTTGCAAAGACGGAAGGAATCATCTGCGCGATCGAGAGTGCACATGCCGTTGCTCACGCGCTTAAGATCGCACCGACTATGAAGAAAGATGAGAGCATGATCATCTGCCTGAGCGGACGCGGAGACAAGGATGTTGCCGCGATCGCAAGATACAGAGGGAGGGACATCCATGAGTAAGACAAGTAAGGCATTTGCGGACGGCAAGGCTTTTATTCCGTTTATTACAGCCGGTGATCCGGATGCGGACAGCAGTGTGAACTATATTCTTGCCGCTGCGGAGGCAGGAGCGGATCTCATCGAGATCGGAATTCCTTTCTCGGATCCGACGGCAGAGGGACCGGTGATCCAGGAGGCGGATGCAGTAGCGCTCGAGAACGGGATGACGGTCAACGGTGCTTTTGAAATTGTTGAGCGTGTTAGAGCAGTAAAGCCGGATCTGCCCCTTGCCTTTATGACCTACATCAATCCGGTGTTCAAGTACCGCTGGGATGCACCGAAGGGCGTGGAGACTGAGCCCTACGTTCCCTTCTTTAAGAGATGCAAGGCTGTTGGGATCGATGCGCTGATCCTGGCCGATCTTCCGTATGAGGAGCAGCAGGAAGTCAGGGCGGTTGCCGATGCCTTTGATGTGGATCTGATCTCCATGGTTTCTCCGACTTCGGAGGACAGGATCCGCAGCATCGCGAAGGATGCAAGAGGCTTTGTATACATCGTCTCTTCCATGGGAGTTACAGGTGTGCGGTCCGAGTTCCAGTATGATCATATAGGCAGGATGGCACAGATGATTCGTGAGACGAATCCGGATGTGAAGTGTGCGGTCGGCTTCGGTATCAGTAAGCCAGAGCAGGCAAAAGAGATGGCGGCTCTTTCCGACGGAGCGATCGTCGGCTCGGCGATCCTGCGCATGATCCATGCAGATCCCGCTGCCGCTGAGCAGAATATTTATGATTATGTAAAGGAAATGAAGGAAGCAGTCACTTCAGCCGGGCAGTAAGTACTTCGGCTTGCAAACGTCTGTTCGCTATGATATAATTCACGGCGTCTCTGTTCCCGGTGTCCGGTAGCAGAGACGCCGGTTTTTTATGTGCCTTTATTTGTTTTTATTCAGTGGTACGATGGAAAAATCCGGTGCGAGAGAAAAAGAGATGCGCTTTTTGGACTCGGATCAGGAAAACAAGCGAAGCGGATCGCGAATATCCGCATTGCTGATCCGGAGAAAAGCGGCAAAGGAGCAGTATGGCGAAAAAACAGGTTTATGATGAGTCAAGCATTCATGTTCTGGAGGGACTGGAGGCAGTCCGCATGCGTCCGGGCATGTATATCGGAAGTACATCCAGAAAGGGTCTGAATCATCTGATCTATGAGATCGTGGATAATGCGGTGGATGAGCATCTGGCGGGCTATTGCACGGAGATCAGCGTGACACTGGAACGTGACGGATCCTGTACGGTCAAAGATAACGGACGCGGTATTCCGGTCGGTATGCACGAAAAGGGTGTTCCGGCGGAGCGTCTTGTTTATACGACTCTTCATGCCGGCGGAAAGTTCGACAATGAGGCCTATAAGACCTCCGGCGGTCTGCACGGTGTGGGATCTTCTGTTGTAAATGCCCTGTCTACTTATCTGGATATCAAGGTGAGCCGTGAGGGTGCGATCCATCATGACCATTACCGAAAGGGCGTTCCGGATATGGAGCTTGTAGACGGACTGCTGCCCGTGATCGGCAGGACAAAGGAGACCGGAACGGAAGTGAATTTTCTTCCGGATCCGGAGATCTTTGAGGTCACCCGCTTTGCTTCCCGTGAGGTGGAATCAAGACTTCATGAGACCGCATACCTGAATCCGGGACTTACGATTCATTTTCATGATTTTCGCGGGGAGGAGCCCTTTGAGAAGGATCTTCATGAGCCGGACGGAATCGTGGGATTTGTCCGCGACATAAATAAGAAAGAAGAGACCTTATCGGAGCCGATCTTCCTTAAGGGAATGGATGAGGGCATTCAGGTAGAGATCGCCTTCCAGTACGTGAATGAATTCCATGAAAATATTCTCGGCTACTGTAATAATATCTACAACGCTGACGGAGGTACCCACCTGACCGGATTCAAGACCGCTTTTACCCAGGTCATGAATAATTATGCCAGGGAGATCGGTGTCCTGAAGGAGAAGGACAGCAATTTTACAGGCCCGGATATCCGAAACGGAATGACGGCAGTGGTCTCGATCAAGCATCCCGATCCGAGATTCGAGGGACAGACAAAGACGAAGCTTGACAATCCGGATGCATCCAAGGCTGCGGCGCGAGTGGTTGCAGAGGAGGCCCCGCACTATTTTGACAGAAATCTTGAGGTCTTAAAGACGATCCTCAGCTGCGCGGAGAAGTCTGCAAAAATCAGAAAGAGCGCCGAGAAGGTAAAGAGCAATCTGCTTACAAAGCAGAGATTCTCTTTTGATTCAAACGGCAAGCTGGCGAACTGCATCAGCAGAGATGCTTCCAAGTGCGAGATTTTTATCGTCGAGGGTGATTCCGCGGGCGGCTCCGCAAAGACCGCACGAAACCGAGACTTCCAGGCGATTCTTCCGATCAGAGGCAAGATCCTGAATGTGGAGAAGGCGAGCATTGACAAGGTACTGGCCAATGCGGAGATCAAGACGATGATCAACAGCTTCGGCTGCGGATTCTCAGAGGGCTTCGGCAATGATTTTGATATCGCCAAGCTGCGCTATGACAAGATCATTATTATGGCCGATGCGGACGTGGACGGTGCGCATATCGGAACGCTTCTTCTGACGCTGTTTTATCGGTACATGCCCGATCTCATCAGTGAGGGTCATGTCTATGTTGCCATGCCGCCGCTCTATAAGGTTGTGCCCTCGAAGGGAGAGGGGGAATATCTCTATGATGACCGTGCGCTCGAGCAGTACAGGAAGAAGCATAAAAACGAAAAATTCACGCTGCAGAGATACAAGGGTCTGGGAGAGATGGATCCGGATCAGCTCTGGGAGACGACGCTGAATCCGGAGACCAGGAGACTTCGAAGGATCGAGATCGGAAATGCAGGTTTGAGCTCTGATATTACCGAGGTTCTTATGGGAACAGAGGTGGCACCGAGACGTGATTTCATTTATGAGCATGCCCGCGATGCGGAGCTGGATATCTGAATTTTTTTATAAATAAAAATACGACCAAAATTGCAATAACAAGTTGCACACTTTTGCTCCACACCACACCTGTG
>JAUNAN010000102.1 GCA_030527595.1 Lachnospiraceae bacterium
AGACGTCTGTGCACATGCACAGACGTTTTTTATCCACTTTTTTCTGTGGACAGACTGTGGATGAAGTTGTGGGTACTTTTTCCCCGCAATATGCTATACTGTTCTCTATCGCCTGAACGCACTGCCGTTTTTCAGTCAGGAAGCAGCAGTTTTCTCAGGTGTTTCTTTTTCAAAGAGTTAGGCAGGTGACAGCTATGGCTTCCATACAAATACATTCCGATGACACGCAGAATATTACGGTTCTTTCCAATACATTTCTCGATCGCTTTCTTCCCCGAGCAAACGGTGAATTTCTGAAGGTCTATCTGTATCTTCTCCGTTCCTGCAAGAGCAGCGGCCGGGAGCTCTCCCTCTGTTCTGTTGCGGATGCTCTGAACTGCACGGAGAATGATGTCCTGCGCGCGCTCCGTTACTGGGAAAATGAGGGTGTTCTCTTCCTTGATACGGACGAGACCGGTGCTGTTACTGCTATTTCCTTCGGACGCAGATCACCGCAAAAGGATCCTGCTCCGGCAAATAAAGACACCGCCCATATCCAGACGCCGGCTGCGCCTGCGCGCATCGAACCGACTGCAAGCGAGGTCTCTCCCGACCGCATGGCGGAGCTTGCTCAGCAGGAGGATTTCCTCGAAATTGTTTTTTCCGCGCAGAAGCATCTCGGAAAATTATTGACCACGACAGAGACCAGAAAGCTTGTATTTTTCTACGATGAGCTCCGCTTCTCCGCAGATCTCATCGATTATCTCATCGAATATTGTGTCAGCAGAAATCACAAGAGCTTCCACTATATCGAGAAGGTAGCCCTGAACTGGCACACGGACGGCATTACCACTGTCAACGAGGCGCAGAAGGCCTCGGAGCATTATCAGAAAAATTACTATGAAATCCTGAAGGCGCTGGGAATTACCACTCCTCCTCTGGAGGCTCAGATCTCATTCATGAAGAAGTGGATCGAGGAATGGAAGTTCCCCATGGAGCTGATCCTTGAGGCCTGCAGCCGCACGGTGCTCAACGCTGCCAAACCTTCTCTGAGTTATACAGACCGCATCCTTCTTCGCTGGAAGGATCAGAATGCCTTTACCATGGAGGCAGTGAAGGGGCTGGACGCAGCCCGCGAGAAGGAGGCAGCCGCAAGAGCAGACCGCGCCAAGAATAAGGCACCTGCACAGAAACGCAGTCAGGCGGGCAGCTTTTCCCAGTTTCATCAGCGAAAATATGACTATGCTTCTCTTGAGCAGAAGCTTCTGAACCAGTAAAGAGGATATTATGGCTCTATTGAATTCCCAGTATGACACGATCATGCGCCATTATGATGAGGTCCGGGACCGCCATCGCAGCGAGCTGGATGCCCGTATTCTCGAGATTTCCCGGACAATTCCCGAGATCTCGAAGCTTGATCAGGAGGTCGCACACAGCAGTGTGCAGGCAGCAAGGGCACGCATCGCCGATCCCGGGGCAGATCTCAGCCTCTACTATAAGCGTCTGGAGGAAATTGCCGGTCAGCGCATTCTCCTTTTGAAGGAGCACGGCTATCCTGCGGATTATCTCGAGATGAAATATGATTGTCCCAAATGCCGCGACACCGGATATTCAGACGGAAAGCGCTGTTCCTGCTTTCTGAAAGAGGCTGCGGATCTCCTTGCCGAGGGACGGGATATTACTTCTGTCCTCGAAAAAGAAAATTTCAGCCACTTTCAATTAGATTACTATTCTGATAGAATAAGAAGCGAATCCACGGGGAAAACCGCCCGCGAGACAGCGGAAGATGCGATGTTCAAGGCGATCGCCTTTATCGAAAAGATCGGTGAGCCGGACAATCATCTGCTGATCTACGGCGACACCGGAGTCGGAAAAACCTATCTGAGCCACTGCATCCTCGCAGAGGCAATGGCACGGAAATATGCGACACTCTACTTCACAGCCTACGATTTCTTTGAGATCATGGCTGACGCAAAATTTACGCACTCGAACGGACAGGAGACCTCCGACGCTGCGATCCTTTCCTCGGATCTTCTGATCATTGACGACCTCGGTACAGAATTAGGAAATTCCTTCACGGCTTCCTCCCTGTTCCGGGTTGTAAACGAGCGAATTCTGAGCAATAAGTCCACCATCATTTCCACAAATCTGATGCCGGACGAGCTCTCGGACCGCTATACCGAACGTATCACATCCAGAATCTTCAGCCACTACAGTCTGATCAAGCTGATAGGGGAAGATATCCGTATCCAGCTACGATAATCAACGGAGGGACCTACATGATCACGGATAATACAGATACACAAGCACGCCCGGTTCTCAGCAGAATGCCTGAGGGAAAGCTTGCTATTATTCCTCTCAGCAGCATGACCGACTTCGGACAAAAGGTGAACGAGTATCTTGTCACCTGGAGAAATTCCCGTGTCCGGAACGGACTTGTGCAGAATGAAAACGAATATGCCAGAGACACCTATCTTCTGAAGGCAGCTACTCCTCGATTCAGCTCCGGAGAGGCAAAGGGAACGATCAGCGAATCTGTCCGCGGCGATGATCTCTATATCATGGTCGACGTCATGAACAGAAGCATCACTTACCGCATGGCGGGCTTTGAAAACCTCATGTCTGCAGATGATCACTTCCAGGATCTGAAGCGTATCATTGCTACTGCGGGAAGAAATGCACGCCGCATCAATGTCATCATGCCCTATATCTACGAGGGCAGACAGACAAAGCCGAACGGAAGAGAATCCTCTGACTGCGCAAATGCAATGCAGGAGCTGGTAAGCATGGGCGTCTCCAATATCATCACCTTTGACGCACATGATGATCGTGTACAGAATGCCATCCCGATGGACGGCTTTGAGACGATCCGCTCCACCTATCAGTTCATCAAGTATGTCTTAAAGCTTGCACCCGATCTGAAGGTGGACAGCGACCATCTTGCGGTAGTCAGTCCCGATGAGGGCGGTATGCGCCGTGCCATCTATCTCGCCAACGTGCTTGGTGTAGATATGGGTATGTTCTATAAGCGCAGAGATTATTCCACTTCCGTAAACGGAAGCAATCCGATCATTGCACATGAGTTCCTCGGCCCCGATGTAGAAGGCAAGGACATCATCATTATCGATGATATGATCTCTTCCGGCGAAGGCGTTCTTGAGACATCCAGAATGCTGAAGCAGAGGAAGGCAGGCCGCATCTTTATCTGCACGACCTTCGGTATCTTTACAAACGGAATCGAGAGATTTAACAATGCCTATGAGGAGGGTCTCTTCGATCATCTGCTCACCACCAATCTGGTCTATCAGCCGGAGGAGCTGTTAGCTGCCCCCTATTACACAAGCTGCGACATGACTAAATTTGTGGCACTGATCATCGATACTCTGAATCATGACAGCTCTCTCTCCTCTCTTCTGGATCCGCTTGACCGCATTAACCGGGTTCTGAAGGAGCATGCAGACCGCCAGAAAAATCAGTCATAAAAAAAGCAAACGGAGAGGATCCGATCCTCTCCGTTTTTTTGTAGAAATATTCACTTCTGCTTTCGAAATACAAACAACTTACTGATCACATAATTTGCTACGATCACGATCACCTGCGACAGCAGCTTCACATATCTGTCGTCACCTCCGACAACAGAAACACCTATTCCCATCACAGCCATATCCATGAGCAGCGTCCCCAGACGAGCGAGATAAAACTTAAACGCTTCATTCAGAACATCTGTATTCTGACTCTCGAATACAAACCGCCTGTTTACGAAATAGGCAAAGGTCACGCCCGCGATCCAGGAGAGTATATTCGCAGCCTGCAGCTGTGAGGCACGATTTACATCGAAAAACGCTGCGGTCGTACCGTAATAGACGACCAGACTGACGACCGTCGTCATCACTCCCGCGATCAGATAATGAATAAGCTCCCTGTATTTTTTATATAATTCTTTCATTTTCTGATGTCACACCCCTGCTGTTTCGGAAAAACGGGCCTTCGCGAAATGCCGAAGGCCGTTTTCCTATCATAGCGCGGCTGATCCGAAAGTGCAACCGGATCCGAGCTCAGAATGTCATATACAGGAAGCGCGGGTGCGGTCACTCTGCTTCTGGAAGCTCCTCGACAAAGCCTGTCAGCTTTCCTTCGGATACATCCATGACAATGACAGATCCCTCATGAATATCTCCTCCGAGGATGATCTTCGCGGCAGCTGTTTCTACATTTTGCTGCAGATAACGCTTCAGGGGTCTTGCACCGTAAACCGGGTCGTAGCCGCTGTCGATCACGAACTGCTTGGCAGCATCTGTCAGGCGAATATGCAGTTCCCTGTCTGCCAGACGCTTGTTCAGATCCAGAAGAAGCAGATCCACGATGCCGCCGATATTTTCCTTGTTCAGCGGCTTAAAGAGGATCGTCTCGTCCAGACGATTCAGGAACTCCGGACGGAAGTGCGCCCTCAGCTCACTCTGAACCAGCTCCTGAGCCTCCTCACTGATCTCTCCGCTTTCATCAATTCCCTCCAGCAGATAGGAGGAACCGATATTGGAGGTCAGAATCAGAATCGTGTTCTTAAAATCCACGGTTCTGCCCTGACTGTCCGTGATATGTCCGTCATCCAGCACCTGGAGGAGGACATTGAACACATCCGGATGTGCCTTCTCGATCTCATCAAACAGAACAACCGAGAAGGGCTTTCTTCTGACGGCCTCTGTCAGCTGACCACCCTCATCATATCCCACATATCCGGGAGGCGCTCCGATAAGTCTGGACACAGAGTGCTTCTCCATGTACTCACTCATGTCGATACGCACCATGTTATTCTCGTCGTCGAAGAGATTTGCAGCTAGCGTCTTCGCCAGCTCTGTCTTGCCCACACCGGTCGGTCCGAGGAACAGGAAAGAACCGATCGGACGTTTCGGATCCTTAATACCCGCTTTGGAGCGCAGGATCGCATCCGCCACGCGGGAAACCGCCATATCCTGTCCGATCACTCTCTTATGAAGAGAATTCTCAAGCTGCAGGACCTTCTGTCTCTCTCCCTCAGTCAGCTTGGAGACCGGAATACCTGTCCACTTGGAGACGATCCTTGAAATCTCATTCTCACGAACCTCCTCATGAACCATGGACAGATCCTTACCCTTCAGCTCCTTCTCGGCCTCTGCCAGCTCCTTCTGCAGCTGAGGCAGCTCGCCGTACTGCAGCTGTGCAGCCCTGTTCAGATCGTACTCGCGCTTTGCGATCTCGATCTGGGAGTTCACTTCATCGATCTTTGCGCGATAGGTCTTCAGCCCCTCTACGGCCTCCTTTTCATTATCCCACTGCGCCTTCTTCGCATGGAACTGATCTCTGAGATCACCAAGCTCTTTGGAAAGCGCCTCCAGACGCTCCCTGCTCAGGTTGTCGGTCTCCTTCTTGAGTGCAGCCTCCTCGATCTCAAGCTGCATGATTTTTCTCTGCAGCTCATCCAGCTCTGTCGGAAGAGAATTCAGCTCTGTCTTGATCAGTGCACATGCCTCATCTACGAGATCGATCGCCTTATCCGGCAGAAATCTGTCTGAGATATATCTCTGAGAGAGTGTTGCCGCAGCTACCAGTGCACCGTCAGCGATCTTGACCCCGTGATAGACCTCATATCTCTCCTTGATGCCGCGGAGAATGGAAATGGTGTCCTCCACTGTGGGTTCATTGACCATAACAGGCTGGAAGCGTCTCTCCAGTGCCTTATCCTTCTCTATATATTTGCGGTATTCGTCCAGAGTCGTAGCGCCCATGCAGTGCAGCTCGCCTCTAGCCAGCATCGGCTTCAGCATATTGCCGGCGTCCATAGCACCGTCAGTCTTTCCCGCACCGACAATAAGATGCAGCTCATCGATAAAGAGAATGATCTTTCCCTCAGACTTTCTGACCTCCTCCAGAACAGCCTTCAGCCTCTCCTCAAACTCGCCTCTGTATTTTGCGCCTGCCACGAGCGCACCCATATCCAGTGCGAAGATCGTCTTATCTTTCAGATTGTCAGGCACATCTCCCCGGACGATCCTCTGTGCGAGTCCCTCTGCCACTGCTGTCTTGCCGACGCCGGGCTCTCCGATCAGAACCGGATTGTTCTTGGACTTTCTGGAAAGGATCAGAATCATTTGACGGATCTCGTCGTCACGGCCGATGACCGGATCCAGCTTCTGTGCCTTCGCGCGCTCTACCAGATCTGTGCCGTACTTGTTCAAGGTATCATAGGTTGCCTCCGGATTATCCGTGGTGACCCGCTGATTGCCTCTTACCGTGCTCAGTGCCTGCAGAAAACTCTCCCGCGTGACGGCAAAGCGCTTGAACAGTTCTTTCATTTCTCTGCTCGGATTCTTCAGCATAGAGAGGAAGAGATGTTCCACAGAGACGTAATCATCTCCCATAGCCCTTGCCTCGTCCTCGGCAGACAGAAGTGCCTTATTCAGCTCCTGACCGATAAACGGCTTACCGCCCTGTACCTTCGGTCTCTTCTCGATTGCCTCTTTCAGTGCACGGATAAATGCTGCTGTATCAGCTCCCAGCTTCTCCAGGAGCTTTGCGATCAGGCTCTCCTCCTGCTGCATGAGTGCAAGCATCAGATGTTCCTCGGCCACCTCCTGGTTTCCGTAATCATATGCCAGCTTCTCAGTAGTCTGAATCGCCTCTATTGATTTTTGTGTGAATTTCTGGATATTCATATAGCTTCGCCTCCT
>JAUNAN010000103.1 GCA_030527595.1 Lachnospiraceae bacterium
CTCCTTTATAGTCAGGCGATTCGCGGACAGCGGACTGTGTACAGATTTTTTAGCGCGTGATATAATACAACAGATAGCACTCTCTGAACGGCAATTCGGAGAAAAAAAGGGCAGTGTAATTATTTTGCAGATGAAAGATCTGCGGCAGTTCTGGATAGGAGGGAACATAATGGATGCAATTACCATCGGCGAGATTTTAATTGACTTTATCCCGGGCGAAGAAGAAGCAAGTTACATCCGTAATCCGGGCGGCGGACCTGCGAACGCAGCTGTTGCCATGGCCAAGAACGGTCTTGATGTCGGAATGTACTGCAAGATGGGAAATGATGATTTCGGACGGTTTCTGACGGAAGTCATGACAGGATACGGCGTCAAACTGCTGACACCGGAGCTGACTGATGAAGCAGTGACGACAATGGCATTTGTCACCCTGTTCCCTGACGGAGAGAGATCATTTACATTTGCCCGTAAGCCGGGTGCGGATATGCTTCTGAAGGCAGAAGAGATCCGTGATGAGGATATCGCCGAAGCAAAGCTGGTGCATGCATCATCTTTCTCTATGTCCGAGAATCCGGAAGCAGAGGCAACGCTTGTATTCATGAAGAAGGCACATGAGATGGGCAAGCTGGTCGGCTTTGATATCAACTATCGGAACGTTGTCTGGAACGATGACAAGATGGCATGTGCGGAGGTAGTGAAGAGCATTCTTCCTTATGTCGATTTCCTGAAGGTTTCCGATGAGGAGACAGATATGATCGGCGGCATCGAGAATATCCCTCAGCTTATGAAGGAAAACGGGATCGCTGTCGTTGTTGAGACCATGGGCAGTGCAGGTGCAAGATGCTACTTTAACGATGAAGTCCTGACGATTCAGGGACGCAAGGCAAAGGCAGTGGATGCTACGGGCTGCGGTGATGCATTCTGGGGCGGCTTCCTTGCAAGCGTGCTGAATCAGGGAGTGGAGAAGACAGCTGATCTCACTGCAGAGATCCTGAGCCGTGCCATTACCTACGGCAATGTGGGCGGCTGGTGCTGTGTACAGACAAAGGGCGGTATGTCCGCACTTCCGACAAAGGAACAGATCGAAGAAGTTCTTGCAAGTGAGAAATAAAAACATTCCCGTATCAGGGATATCAAAAGATTTATGGAAAAACTGAAAGTAACAGGAAAGCTGAGAATATTTTTGCAGTGGCCGTTCGCGGTCACTGCATTATGGGGAATCATGGTTCTGCTCTTCTTTCTGAACGGGCAGAGCGTGGCAGCATATATCGGGCTCACCTTTCTGGTTGTTTATTTCCTGATCGCGCTGTATTTCTATACCAGAAATGCACCGCAGCTCATGAACGAGCTGATCACCTTCGCGACTCAGTACGGAACCGTACAAAAGGAGCTGCTGGAGGAGTTTTCCGTCCCCTATGCGCTTCTGGATTCAGACGGACGCGTGTTGTGGATGAATCGGGAATTTATGGCCATGATCGGGAGGGATCGTTCATTTCATAAAAACATTCTGGGTGTATTTCGCAGTATCCGGAGAGAGGATCTTCCCGGTGAGGAGAGCGAGACGGAGTGTGCGATCAGCTGGGACGGAAGAAAATACCGGGGAGCCATGCAGAAGGTCAGCATTGCCAGCATGTCCGGCAGCGACAATCTCGTCCTCGGCGTCGAAGAGGAGTACATTATTGCGATGTACCTGTTCGACGAGACGGAGCTGAATGAGCTGATCGATGAGCGCGATCACAATAAGCTGGTTTGCGGCTTTATCAGTCTGGACAATTACGATGAGGCGCTGGAGAGTGTAGAAGAGGTCAGAAGATCTCTGCTTCTTGCCCTGATCGAGAGAAAAATCAATAAATACTTTAATGATGTTGACGGTATCGTCAAAAGTATGGAGAAGGATAAGTACTTCTTCATCATCAGAAAGAAGTCACTTGAGACCCTGGAAAGCACGCGGTTCAGTCTGCTGGAGGATGTCAAGAGCGTCAACATCGGCAACGAGATGGCAATGACGATTTCGATGGGAATCGGACTGGGTTCCAATTCCTATCAGGAGAACAGCGATTCCGCCCGTATTGCGCTGGATCTTGCGCTCGGACGCGGCGGCGATCAGGTCGTTGTGAAAGACGGATACCGCACCCGTTTCTTCGGAGGGAAGTCGGAATCCACAGAGCACTTCACCCGTGTTAAGGCGAGAGTCAAGGCACATGCGCTGAAGGAGATCCTGATGAGCAGGGAGCGTGTCGTGATCATGGGACACAAGCTCACCGATGCGGATGCGCTGGGTGCAGCTATCGGTATATATGTTGCCTGCAAGACGATCGACAAGCCCGCACACATCGTTGTGGATGATGTGCCGGAGTCCGTTGCTCCGCTGATCGATGCCTTTCGTGACAGGGACGACTTTGATGAAAACATGTTTGTGGACCGCACCCGTGCGAAGGAGCTGACAAACAGAAACACAGCAGTCGTCGTTGTAGATACAAACCTGGCGACCCGCACGGAGTGCGAGGAGCTGCTGCATAAGTCCAATACGATCATCGTGCTGGATCATCATAGGCAGAGTAAGGGCGTCATCAACAATGCCGTCCTCTCGTACATCGAGCCCTATGCATCGAGTGCCTGTGAGATGGTCGCTGAGGTACTGCAGTACTTTGACGAGCGAATGAGACTGAAGAATCTGGAGGCAGACAGTCTTTATGCCGGTATCATGATCGATACGAACAATTTTATGACGCGTACAGGTGTCCGTACTTTTGAGGCGGCTGCCTATCTGCGCAGAAACGGCGCGGATGTGGTTCGTGTCAGAAAAATGTTCCGGGATAATATTGAGGACTGCCGTGCAAAGGCACAGGCCATTGCGGATGCGGAATTCTTTGAGGACGCATTTGCCGTGTCTGTCTGTGCGAGTGAGGGGCTGAAGTCACCTACGGTCGTTGCGGCACAGGCGGCCAATGAACTGCTGAATGTGGTCAGAGTCAAGGCATCCTTTGTGCTGACTGACTATAACCGCACTATATTCATCAGTGCCCGTGCCATTGACGAGGTGAATGTGCAGCTCATCATGGAGCGCCTCGGAGGCGGCGGACATCTGAATATTGCCGGTGCCCAGCTCAAGGATCATACTCTTGAAGAGGCAAAGGATCTTCTGAAGAGAACGATCCGGGAAATGAAAGAAGAAGGAGATATTTGACATGAAAGTAATTCTGCTTGAAAATGTAAAGGCGCAGGGGAAAAAGGGAGACGTCGTAAATGTCAGCGACGGCTATGCAAGAAATATGCTGTTCCCGAAGAAGCTTGCAGTGGAAGCAACTCCCGCCAATATGAAGGATCTTGCTGCGAAGAAGAGAAGCGAGGAGAAGCTTGCAGCTCAGGTACTGAAGGAAGCGCAGGATCTGAAAGCAGATCTGGAATCCAAAGAAGTCACGGTCTCGATCAAGATCGGAGAGGGCGGTCGTGCCTTCGGATCGGTATCCTCAAAGGAAATCGCCGATGCCGCAAAATCACAGCTCGGCATGGAGCTTGACAAGAAGAAGATGATCCTTCCGAATCCGATCAAAGAGCTGGGAACCTCCACTGTTCAGGTGCGTCTCCATCCGGAAGTGATCGCTGATCTTAAAGTAGTGGTAAAGGAAGCCTGATGGAAGAAGCTCAGATCAGAAGAATCCCGCCCCATGATCTTCAGGTGGAAAAAGCTGTACTCGGCTCCATGCTGATGAGAAGGGAAGCCGTGACGGCAGCGGTGGAAATTCTGAGTAAGGAGGATTTCTACGAGCCTACCTACGGGGTCATCTTCGAGACGATGAAGGAAATGAACGAGGAGGGGCATCCGGTTGATCCTCTCACTCTTCGGGACAGACTTCAGAAAAAGAATCTCCCGGATGAAGTCAGCAGCATCGGCTTTATTCAGGATATCGTCACATCATCCGCAACCTCTGTCAATGTTGCGGAATATGCCAATATCGTGCATGAAAAGGCAGCGCTCCGGCGGCTGATCCGTGCCACGGAAGATATTTCCGCAGAGTGCTACAAGGAGCAGGATGACGCGGCCGACATCATGGATAAGGCTGAAAAAACTATATTTGAGGTGCTGCAGCAGCGGTCCGCAGAGGAGGCAAAATCCATCAAGGCGATCGTTTTAGAGACTCTGGAAACGATCGAGAGTGCCTTCATGTCGAAAAGCAGTGTCACAGGCATCCGCACCGGATTTACGGATCTGGATGCGAAGACATCCGGCTTTCAGCCCTCGGATTTTATCCTGATCGCTGCGCGTCCGTCTATGGGTAAGACTGCCTTTGCCCTGAATATCTGTGAGTTCATGGCATTCAAGCAGCAGGTGCCCTGTGCCCTGTTTTCGCTGGAAATGTCCGCGCAGCAGCTGATGAATCGTCTGTTTGCGCTTCATTCCAAGGTGGATTCCCAATCCATCCGAACGGGACGCTTGAGAGATGAGGAGTGGGAGAAGCTGGCTGAGACCGCATCGATCATTGCCGAATCTCCGATGGTGATCGATGATACACCGGGTATCGGTCTTCAGGAATTCCGTTCCAAGGCCAGAAAATACAAGCTGGATCACGACATCCAGATTATCTTTATCGATTATCTGCAGCTGATGGCGGGCAACGGCGGTGCCGGAACAAGCCGTCAGCAGGAAATATCCGATATTTCCCGTGCCCTGAAATCACTGGCGCGTGAATTAAACATACCTATTGTCGCACTTTCACAGCTGAACCGAGGGGTTGAGCAGAGAGAAGACCATCGGCCCATGCTTTCCGATCTTCGTGAATCCGGAGCAATCGAGCAGGATGCCGATGTTGTCATGTTCATCTACCGCGATGATTATTATCATAAGGATACCGAGGAAAAGAATATTGCCGAGGTCATCATCGCGAAGCAGAGAAACGGTCCAATTGGTACCACGAAGCTGGTATGGCTTCCTGAATATACCATGTTCGCAAACATGGAAAAAGGCTCAAGGTAAAGAGGAGGATTATTATGTACACACTGGACGACATCCGGGCAGTTGACCCCGAGATCGCGGCTGCAATTCAGGCGGAATTTGACAGACAGAATTCCCACATCGAGCTGATTGCATCCGAAAACTGGACAAGCAAGGCAGTCATGTCCGCTCTGGGCAGCGTTCTGACCAACAAGTATGCGGAGGGCTATCCGGCTCATCGCTATTACGGCGGCTGCGACTGCGTAGACGTGGTAGAAAGCCTTGCAATCGAGCGAGCAAAGGAACTCTTCGGCTGCACCTATGCCAATGTTCAGCCGCACTCCGGCGCACAGGCAAATATGGCAGTATTCTATGCACTGCTTCAGCCGGGTGATACCTACATGGGTATGGCACTTGACGAGGGCGGTCACCTGTCTCATGGTTCACCTGCCAACATCTCCGGAAATTATTTCCATCAGGTTCCCTATGGCGTAAACGAAGAAGGCTTTATCGACTATGATGAAGTTCTCCGTATCGCCAAGGAGTGCAAGCCGAAGATGATCATCGCGGGCTCCTCTGCATACTGCAGAACCATTGATTTCAAGCGCATGCGTGAGATCGCAGATGAGGTCGGTGCATATCTGATGGCAGATATTGCGCACATCGCAGGTTTGGTTGCAACCGGACTGCATCCGAGCTCCATCCCCTATGCACATGTTACGACCACAACAACACACAAGACTCTGCGTGGTCCCCGCGGCGGTATGATCCTGAGCTCCGAGGAATTTGCAAAGGAGCACAAGCTCAACAAGTCCATCTTCCCGGGCACACAGGGCGGCCCGCAGATGCACTCCATCGCTGCAAAGGCGATCGTTCTGAAGGAAGATCTGCAGCCGGAGTACAAGGATTATGCACAGCGCGTAGTTGCAAACGCAGCAGCACTTGCGGAAGGACTTATGAAGCGCGGACTGAATATCGTCTCCGGCGGTACAGACAATCACCTGATGCTGCTTGATCTGCGCGGAACCGGAATTACCGGAAAGGTGCTCGAGAAGAGACTGGATGATGCGCATATTACAGCAAATAAAAACACGGTTCCCCGTGATCCGGAGTCCCCGTTTGTTACAAGCGGTATCCGTCTCGGAACACCGGCAGTTACGACCCGCGGCATGAATACAGAGGATATGGATAAGATCGCAGAGGCTATTGCACTCATGGTACAGAGTGAGGATAATGCTGAGCAGGTAAGAGAGATCGTTCGTTCTCTGACAGACAAGTATCCGCTGGAAGGCTGAATCAATGTATAACAAAAAATTTCAGAGAATCTTTGTGTCCGTGATTGCCGTCATGATTGCGGTAATCATGATTCTGTCCCTTGTGGTACAGATGGTTTAAAAAAGAGAAACTGCAGCAGCGCCGCCTCAACTATGAGACGGCGCTGTTTCGTAAGGCAGTCAAGGGTGATCA
>JAUNAN010000104.1:0-3891 GCA_030527595.1 Lachnospiraceae bacterium
CCCCCGAAACCTCTGTTCCGGGCAGCTGTATATGATTACCGACGGATGAAAATGCATACACATTTCCGCTCCGTATACAGTACCTCTCCGCAGGTCATCCCTTAACGGATCCCGCAACCATGGATTCTGTGATCTGCTCCTGAAGGATCGCATAGATCGCAATACTCGGAACAATGACCATGGTAAGTGCAGCAAACATCGCCGTATAGTTGAACGAGAACTGAGATGTAAAATAATTCAGTGCCAGCGGCAGTGTTCTCACCTTCTCACTCTTCGTCAGAATCAGGGCAAACATAAATTCATTCCAGGAAGTCAGAAACTGCAGGATCGCACCTGTTGCAAGACCTGACTTTGCAAGCGGAAGAATAATGACAAAATACGTCTTGAAAAATCCCGCTCCGTCAATATAAGCCGCCTCCTCCAGCTCCTTCGGGATGCTCTGGAAATAGCTCTTGATCACAAACAGCGAAGTCGGCAGTCCCAGCGCAGCATATACGAGGATCAGCCCCAGTCTCGTGTCATACAGATGAATCGCTGTCATGATCCGGTAGATCGGCATCAGAAGCGCAGAGGTCGGAATCAAAAGAGAGGAAGACAGCAGAAGTGTCAGCCCCTTCTTTCCCCTGAATTGAAATCTTGCAATGACATATGCAGCCATGGAAACCACCAGAATATTAAGCAGCGTACTCACTGCCGAGATAACGATGCTGTTTCCGTAAAACTTAAAGATCGGCGACAGCTTCAGAGCGGCAGCATATCCGCTGAAGCTGAAGCTTGACGGAAGTGCAAATGCGGATCCCAGAATTTCTTTGTTGGACTTAAAGGAAGACATCACGATCCAGATCAGCGGTCCTACCGAAATGAGTGCAAAAAGTCCCATATAAATGATTTTCATGATTTTCAGAATCATCTTGATCGTGTTCGTCTTCACGTCTTTTTCCTCCTTACACTGCAGGATCGGCGCTCGATTATTTTATAGGGAAGCATTATTTCAAAGCTCTTATACTCCCTGGTGTGAACGAACGTATCCAGTGTCTGAGACACAAATTCCTTCAGCGGCTGATGAATCGTAGTCAGCTCGGGAGTCGACTTTGCAGCCTCCTCCAGATCGTCAAATCCCAACACCGATACATCCTCCGGCACCTTGACCCCCGCCTCCGCAAGCACGTGCATGGCTCCGAGGGCCATCTGATCGGAAAATGCAAACACAGCCGTAAAATCAAGCCCCTCGTCCAGAGCCTCCCGAACGAGTCTGCATCCGTCCCGATAAGACATATCTCCGAACTTGCACATGTTTTGCTCAAGCGTAAGATCAGCCTCCTCAAAAGCTCTTTTCACGCCCATCAAACGCTGAAAGCCGGAGCTGATGCTCTTTGTCTTGTCAGAGAGTACCAGGATGTTCCGATGTCCGAATCCCATCAGATAGCGGGTTCCGTCATAGGCGGCTGCCATATCATTAATATGCACCATCTTAGATCTCTGATCAAAAGAAACACCGCCGCACATGACAGTCTGAATATTTTTCGATGAAATATATTTCAAAACATCTGCGTCAATTTCTTCATCCAGATAAATGACACCGCCGATATTGATCTCATGGAAAAACTTTTTATAGTCATCACTGTCCTTCAGGACCGGTATGAACACGACCCTGAAATTATAGCGGGGGATCTGTTCGATGATCTCCTGCAATACCTCCTGAAAGAAACGTATGCGGAGATGAGGGACCAGCACGGCAATGACCGTTTCACTGTATCTGTGAGTATGATTTCTCTCATAGCCCAGCTTTTCCGCCGCTGCCTCTATCTTTCGGGACAGCTCCGTACTGACAATTCCTTTTCCCGTGTAATACCTTGAAACAGTTGCAGGAGAAACACCCGCCTCTTTTGCGACACTTCGTACATTTATCTTCATATTTACCTCGTAAATTTATTATATATGGACAAATAGCATCGGCAATGGCGTTTCATATGTTTCATATTTGTTTCAAGTGTTTCATGTGTATTACCGCTGCATCCGGGTCTTTCTTCACCGGAAGCTCTTCACCCAGTTCACGAGCGAATCGTGATAAACATTGGCGCTGACATCGCGTCTCATCTGCTCCGTGACCGGTCCGTTCTTTGCAAGGCGGGCAAGCACCTCTTCCTGAAGCTCTTCAACAGTCATTTCTTCGAAAGAAAGTCCGGATCGATCACGCTTTGCCGGGCTGTCTCCGGAAGCCGGATCCACAGGATCTGCTGTATTCTCAGAGCCCTCTCTGCCTCCGGCAGATGCCCGATCCGCCATTGCCTTCTCCCCGGCAGCTTTTTTTGCCCTCTCTTCGGCTTCCTTTTTTTCTCTTTCCTCAGCAGCCTTCTTCCTTGCCTCCGCAAGAACCGCATTCAGATCCTCTGTTTCCGCTCTCTTTCCGATCTGCTCAGCCGGAATCCAGATCTCGCCGCCCGCTGCCGGAAGCGTAAATGAGAGCGTACCGTTCTCATTTCGAATATGCTGACCGGAGATCACACCGACATATTCGCCGGATCCCTCGGCATGTACATGCATGTCTGCCGGATTTTCGTCATTATTGACCGCGGCGATCACATCTACACCGTCAAGGCTTCTGGCAAAGGCGTACTGCCTGTTTGTCAGAACCCTCTCATAGTAATTTCCATAGGAAAGTGCGGGAACAGCAGCACGCACTTTTCCGAGTGCTGCGATCACACGCGTCAACGGATTCTCTGTTTCTGCATTTGCAAAATCAGACAGCTGAAGAGCCGGACGAAGCGGCGCATCCGTGCCATAGGTCTTCCTGCCTTCGATCCCGAACTCCGAACCGTAGTAAAGAGAGGGAACACCGGGAAGTGCATACTCCAGCACATAGACCGGAATCAGATGATCACGATTCAGGATCTTGCTCGCAATTCGTTCCACGTCATGGTTATCCGCAAAATTATAGAGACGCAGCCCCAGCGGATGATTGCCGCCCATATCATAGAGACGCTTCACCGTGTGTGCGATCTCAAAATAGTTGTGATCGTTATGCCCGGAATAGAGAGCCTTATGCAGAGTATAATTCGTAACGGCATGCAGCATGTCCTGATTGACCCAGCGCGTATACTCACCGTGAATCACCTCTCCCATAAGCCAGAAATCCGGTTTTACTTCATTTGCCGTGCGGCGAAGCACCTTCATGAAGTCAAATGAAAGAACATCTGCCGCGTCCAGACGAATGCCGTCTATATCAAATTCGGCGACCCAGAAGCGGATCACATCACAGATATAATTCTGAACAGCGGGATTCTGCTGATTCAGCTTTGCCATCAGGTTGTAGCCGCCCCAGTTATCATACGAAAATCCGTCGTTGTACTCATTGTTATTCCAGAAATTGACATTGCAGTACCAATCACGATACTGAGAATTTTCCCTATTCTTCTGAATATCCTTAAAAGCAAAGAAATCTCTGCCCGTATGATTAAAGACGCCGTCCAGGATCACGCGGATTCCGGCATTGTGACATTTTGCAACGAAGTTTTTGAGATCGTCATTTGTGCCCAGACGGCTGTCAAGCTTCTTATAATCCGTCGTCTCATAGCCGTGACCGACAGATTCAAAAAGCGGACCGATGTAAAGTGCCGTACAGCCGATCTCTTTAATGTGATCGATCCACGGCAGCAGCGTATTCAGCCGGTGAACCGGCTCGCTGTAATCGTTGAGCTGCGGAGCGCCGGTGAGTCCGAGCGGGTAAATATGATAAAAAACTGCTTCATCGTACCAAGCCATGTGAAACCTCTCATTCCTTGTATTGCGTGTAAACCATGTGTGTTTTCGCCATTTTTCACAAAATAGGCGTTCAGAAGAGTCTATTATACAAAAAAATTGACAATCCCACAAGTAAAAAGGGCTGCAGCT
>JAUNAN010000104.1:3991-6396 GCA_030527595.1 Lachnospiraceae bacterium
ACGTGAGCCTTTGTAACCTCAAAGGACTTCTTTACGTTCTCTTCCTGGCTCATCTCCCAGTACTCCGGACGGAAGATCTCGATGATGCAGTTGTCACCGTTGAAGCCGATCTTCTTGAAAGTATCTGCATATCTCTTCTGCTCAAGGCAGTCCTTCTCATCATCCGGCCATGTTCTGACAGCGTCTGTCAGGAATGCGGAACCGATCGGCAGATACTCGGAGCCGTTCAGATGCCATACGAAGATTTTGGATCCGTCAGCATGCTCAAGAGCATCCCATGTGGAGCCCATGCTGCGGAAGTGGAACTGATCGCATGTAAGACCAACCAGCGGATGGTTTACTTCCTTAACGATTGCATATGCCTCATCGAAACGGTTGATGGACATAGTCGGAGAAGCGCAGAACTCGATGGAAAGCTTGATTCCCTCAGGCTCAACGATCGGAAGCATAGACTTGATTACTTCAACAGCATCCTCTCTGATCTGCGGAACTGTAGCCGGGATATCAAGGTCCATAGACGGAACAACGACGATCATGTTGCAGCCGAAGATCTTGCAGCGGCGAACGATCTCTCTCAGCTCATCAAGAACTGCATCCTTTTCTTCCTGTGTCTTCTTCATGTTGAAGAAAATCAGAGCGTTGTAGGAGGACATCTTCAGGTGATGAGTCTTGAAGAACTCACCGATCTCCTCAATCGTAACAATACCCTTCTCAAGATCGCGATCCAGGCACTCAGACTGGATATCGATGAGATCGAAACCGTACTTCTCGCACAGCTCCAGATCCTTCATAACTGTATGTCCTGCGCAGCCCTTGCTGTTTGCTTCGTTAAATCCAAGTCTCATTTTCTATTCTCCTATAAAAATGAATGAACATCCGATTATTTTATTGCGAATTTCTATCCGATCAGGCGGGCATTGCTGCCCGGCCTGTCATTTGTGAAATAAATTTCGAAACCAGAAGGGAATGAATTACTTGTAGAATTCCGGCTTCTCAACAGTCTCAACCTTCTCGATTGCGCCTGTCTGCTGAGCCTTTACAAGTGCATCAGCTGTTACCTCTGCAAGGTAGCCGTCCCATGTGTTCGGTCCTTCGATTACACCTGCAGCTGCGCAGTCAACCCAGTTCTGGATCTCCTCATCATAAGCATCCTTGAAGAGGACGAAGCAGTCTGTTGTGATCTCTCTGGAAAGAGAAGCGCTCTTTCTGATTTCCGGAGCAAGCGGCATACCCATCTTCAGTGCGCCGTCCTCGCAGACAACTTCGCAGTTGATGTCATAGCCGAACTTGCAGTTTACGAAGCACTCTACATCGATCGTAACACCGCTCTTTGTGCGGAGGATCATGATCTGCGGATCTCTCAGCTTGCTGTGTGTGAATTTTGTATCCTTCGGCATGATAACCTGAACAGAATCATAATCCTCACCGACCATCCAGTGGCAAAGATCGATCTCATGGATAACTGTATCTGTAACAGCCATCGGTGTATCGTAGCTTGTCGGAACTTCCGGATTACGGTGTGTGCAGTGCATGATCAGCGGCTCGCCGTACTCGCCTGTAGCGATCGCATCCTTGATCTGTGTGTAGCCCTTGTAATATCTTCTCATGAAGCCAAGCTGGATCAGGTGCTTGCCGGAAGCAACCTCTGCATCCATAACCTTCTTGCAGTCTTCAGCAGTTGTGCACAGCGGCTTCTCGCAGAATACTCTCTTGCCGAGCTTGATTGCTTCAAGAAGATCGTCAACATGAGCGAAGCCCGGGGATACAATAAGAACTGCCTCAACATCCGGATCATTGATCAGGTCCTTGCCGTTGTTGTAGATCTTTGTTCCTTCGCCTGCAATAGCAGCAGCCTTCTTAGCGCCCTCTTCGAAGACATCAGAAACAGCAACAACCTCAGCACCCTGTGTTCTGTTTGTGATTCTGTCGATGTGAGATCTTCCCATTCCGCCGCATCCGATAACACCAATCTTTAACATTTTGAGCATCCTCCTGTTTTTTGAATTTACTTTTGATTCGTTTTTGTTGTGTATTGATTTTGTTTTGTTTTTCGACTTTGTAGCTCTCAGCTGATGGTTGTATCATATCACTGCGTGCGCGTGCACGCAATATACAGACCATCCAATCTTTCGGCCTGATTTTTGTCTATTTTTGAGCGATTTTTATCTGAGTATGAGAGCCGCTGCCCGCTCTGTCGGCTTCGGAGGTTTTGCCAGAGCCTGTTATCAACTCATTTACACCCTTTTTTCTTCCAAAATCCGGATTCTGTCTTCGGAAATTCACTGCTCCCTCTAAAAAACACGGAAATATTTCCCGGGAGGAAAAGCAAAAGTCCCCGCACATGCGGGGACTTCAGACCGTAGACAAAGCGGATGTGAGATTTGGTTCTCGCATCCGCTTTTCTC
>JAUNAN010000105.1 GCA_030527595.1 Lachnospiraceae bacterium
GCACCTCGTCCTACAACTCAGCGCTAATTTAACAAGAGTATACTCTTTTTCAGTAAATGAATTTATATTCGCGTGCGAAAATAACATATTCGCATGCAGAAATGTTTGAAAAGATCATCGAATATCGCAAAATACAAGAATATAGAAAATCCCACATCCTATTGCATCCGCAATAGGATGTGGGATCCCTCGTTTTTTTATTCTGATCCTCTCTTTTTTCTATATAGGCTTGAGAGAATCATATATGCAGCCAGAATCAACAGCGCGATCAGCAGCACTCTGAGATAGAAGTTTGCGCCGATCACCTCTTCCACGAAGGAGGTCTGCGGTGCCTCCTCTTCTATATATTCTGTTCTTGTGCCGCGGATTAACAGTCTGTGTGAATTTACACCGTAAGGCGTACAGGTAATCAGGGTGACATAGTCTTCTTCCGGATCAATTGCAAGCAGCTCTACTTCCGACGGCTCTACCACCTCAATCTGATCCACTTCGTATGCAAGTGTCTCATCGAGGACAGTGATATAAAACAGATCCCCGATCTCTATCTGATCCAGATCCGTGAAGAGCTTTGCTGTGGGCAGTCCTCTGTGCGCCGCCAGCGCGCTGTGCGTTCCTGTGCCGCCGATCGGCAGGCTTGTGCCCTCCACATGTCCGCATCCCTCTTCCAGGGCTTGCGTCCCAAGGCCGTGATAGATCGGAAGATTGACATAAATCTTCGGGATACGAAGGGTGCCCATGATCCCGTTGCCGGATGGGTTCAGAAGCTCATCATAGGGGTGTGAAAGCAGATAGTTCTCATCCTCTTCAAATACATGCTCAACGGTATTGACGGTATGCTGGTCATTGTACTCTCTGGCCAGCCGAAGCACCTCATCATATTCTTCCGTGTTCAGATTTTCAACTGCAGCCGAATAATCAGAGCGAAGCAGAGAGTTTCGATATTCATTCCACACATTACTGAATGTCGGATACAGGAGAACCAGCACGCCCGCCAGAATCACAAGTGAGGAAAATACTCTGCGCAGCTGATATCCCCTGACATTTTTCTTTTTTTTATCCATACTTCCGATCTCTCAGTCTCGCCTTCCGGCGGAATTTCTGTGATATACAGCCGCACCCAGCGCCATGAACTGCACTCCGAAAAACAGGATCAGATTTATTCCCCTGCCGCCTGTGGAGGGCAGTTCATAATAATTCCTCCGAATCATGAATTGCCACACCAACTCATACTAATTTATCAATATTATCTGATTTTCTCATATCTAAAATTTTCGAGTGCAAAGTGGCAGATTTTGCGGGACATTCTAACTGACTGCGGTTCTTTTATGATTTCTGTTCTTCTTCAATCGACTGTTCCACCCGCATAATTTTACTTTTGATAAAGCGATCCTCCTCGTGTTCCTGATCCATTCTGCGCATCTTATCGCTGCGATCAAACAGCGACTGATACGTATCATCATATACATCATTGTAGACCGCTCCCACGGAGAGTCCTGTGGAGTCCTCTCCCATGTTTTCCATAGAAATCCCGAAGGCATACTTTATATTCTGTGTAAAGATCTCCAGATCGATCTTCTTTTTGAATGAGACACAGAATATATATTCGGAAATGCGGTAAATGCGTCCGGAATCTCCCATATTCATGCGCAGTACCCGGACCGCTTCCCGGAGCAGGCTCTCTACGTAAACGATACCGTTCCGCTTTCGAAGGTACTCTGCATTATAGATTCCGATAACGGCTAGTGCCTTGATCTCCGAAACGGAATGCCGGGTCTTTTCCAGCTCATAGAAATTTCGGTTATACACTCCGGTGACGAGATCCTGATACGCGGCACGCTCGATTTCCCGCCGCTTCTCTCTTGTGATCTTCCTTCGAATATCGCGCTCCATTATTTTCTCGCGGGAGCGCATATAGCTGAAGATGAGCCCCGAAGCAGCGCCGAATATCAGAAGCAGCAGGGCGATGCGATTGTTGTTGTCTTCCCAGAAGCTTTCCTCTTTTTGGATGATCACGTTCTTCTCATTCAGGATCTGACCGGTCTGAGCGTCCAGTATCGCTAATTGATAGCGGTATGTTTTTCCCTTCAGATTTGTGTAGCTGACAGCAGTCAAATCATCCGAGGATATTGTGGCAGTCTCATGATCCGCTCCATCCAGATAGTAAGTCACGTCATAGGCATCCTTGCAGTAATTCAAAAGCCGGACATCGATATTCAGCCGGTAGGCATCTTCTGCCAGCTGATAGGACCCATCACTCGCCTCCAGCTCAATTCCGTCCGCCACCACTGCATACAGATATGAGCGAATTCCCCGATGCAGCGCTGGCCGATCCAACTCCAGAGCCGCCAGTCCATCGGTTCCGCAGATGTAGAGGATGCGATTATCGACGCAGTGGTTCGCGTTGGACGTGGCATCGACTACAAATCCGTTCTCCTTGTTGTAGAACTGATACCCGGGCTTCTCATCCAGAAGATCACTCTCCTGTAATCGGAAAAATCCGTTTCTTGCCAAAATCACGACCTCGCCGTCTCCCACGTGAATGAGATCCAGACAGTTTGCCGAAGAAAGACCTGTTACCTTCCTTACTTCCCCCTCTCGTGAGACATGGTTAATCCCTGCCCCGCTCACTACCCAGGATCCGCTCTCCGTCTCATCGGTGCGAATCTTCATAATAACATTGGAAAGCAGCCCGTCCTCCATGGTCTTGTGCTCGATCACTTCACCATCTTTCAGGACATACAGACCGTCTCCGTCCATTCCGATATACAATACGCCCTCGGAATCCCCTTCAATGCAGAGAATTCGTTCCTGATTCAGAACACTGTCCGTAGACTTCACGACGCGATAGACCTCCCCGTCCTGTTCCATCGCATAGAGTCCGTTCTCCGAACCAATGTACAAAACCCCGTCTTTTCCCATATAAAGACAACGCAGATCTTTCGTATCCAGATCAGAATTGTCTGTGGAAATCTGTAGAATCTCGCCATCCGGTGACTGCCGGAATAAGCCGTAGTGGGTCGTGGCGATCCAAAGATTGTCCTCCTCATCCACCAGCAGCTGCCGGATACGAATCCCCTCACACTGGCGGATCAACTCCGATTTCACAGAGTCCTTTCCCTCATAGCAGAGGAGTCCTGCATCAGTACCCACATACAGAAGCCCCTGATAAATGATGACACTGTTCACTGTTGTAGTGATTCCCAAATAGTTGCCGAGATCTGCAAAATTATTCTCATACAGATGCAAAAGCCCCGTTCTGGAAGAAGCAAACCAGTAATTCCCCTGATAATCCTCGCATACCATTTCTACGGAATTGTTCATTCTGAGATTTACAGTCGTGACCGCCTCTCCCTGTAAAACAGCGATTCCATTATCCGCACATACCCAGGCACTACCGTCACTCATCTGATAAATATCGTTAATAGATGCAATTCCCTCGCAGGACACCTTGTTCATAATGCTCCCGGACGCATCTATTTCAAGAATTGTGCTCCCGTCAGTCCCAAGCAGAATCTGTCCGCTGTCCATCACATCTACACTGCGGATTTTTTCCCCGTCTGCCAGACCCCGAGGCGTAATATCAGCAGCGTTCCCGTCACGATAGCTCGACAATAAACCGTTTCTGCCGAGACAGATCACGGTCCCGTCCGGCAGGAGCTCCAGATCACGGAGGGCCGAAGTCCCGACCGATTCCACGAGAACCAGACTTTCTCCTTCTTCTGTCTCCTTTGACATCAAAAGTCCGCCGCCGCTTGCGGCCCACAGGGTGCCCTTCTCATCAATGTCAATATCATACACTGTGCGCACGAGAGGCTCTGCCTGATCGATCGGAAAGGATTGAAATTCCTGCCCGTCGTAGTAATAGACCCCATCGCTGTTTGTTCCGATCCACAGCGTTCCGTCAGCATCCTGTGTGATACAGCGTATCGCGACAGTATAATCAGCAAGCTGATAGGAGTGAAATTCTGTGCTGTCGTAGCTGTAAAGTCCCGAATAATTCCCTACCCAGATGAGCCCCTCCGCATCTGAAAATACGCAGTTCACAGAGGAACCATCCAAGCCCTCATCGGAATCATATGTTTTTTGGATATAATCCCTCTCAAAGCTGCCGGGATCCTTAATCGGCTCCGCCCCGTCCTTGCTCCCGGAAGGTGCCAACGCCTCAGCTGCGGTTTCCTCAGCCGTCTGCCCTTTCTCTGCTGCAGCAGGAAGCTCCGAAAGAGTCTCCGCCTCAGCACGTAGTGAAGGAATCATGCAGAAAAGTACGGATGCGATGATTGCTCCTGTGACGAGAATTTTCTGCCTCCGCATCTATTTCTCCTCCTTCATCATCAAGATAGACAGACGAAATGTGTCCTTTCCATCCTCCACTGTCATATACCCATCATAATGATTAACAGCTCTCTGAATATTCATAAGGCCGATGCCATGGCGGATTTTGTCCGTTTTTGTCGTCACCAAACGGCTGTAAGTACTGCCGATTTTTTTTGTATTGACAATTGTCAAGATCACATCGCTATGGAGAGAACCTGCCACAATATCGATTTTCTTCTCCCCCTCCTCAATCTTTGCACAGGCCTCCAGCGCATTCGCAATCGCATTAACAAAAATCGTCATAAGGTCGCTCTCCTTCATAAAATCCAGGCAGTTGTCCTGAATACTGACATTGAAGGAGATCCCTTTCTCTTTTGCTCTCTTCTTAGATTCATACAGAAAAATATCCAGCTTCTGAGATCCGGTGTGATAGAACTGCCCTACCTCGTTCAACATCTCTGTCGTTTCCTCTAGATACCAGGACAGATCCTTTGCGGATTTTTCCCCCGTCTCCTGCAGAATCATCAATTGATTCTGCATATCGTGATACATCCTTCGGATCTTCAGATGCTCCTCTTCCATGGCGAGATAATATTCTTCCCGATTATGGGGCGTCTCGATTCGCTTTTTGTGCTCAATCTCATGGTCTCGAATCCTGACAAAGTAGTAGCACAGATAGAATTCCAGGAGAATGATGCCCCAAAACAGCAATGACAATATCGTTTTCTTCTCCGTTGTCTCTGCCTGTTTGAACAGTTCATATATCCAGATACTGACAACAACCGGCCTGATGGAACCAATAAGGTAATATCCTCCCCATTTCTCCCGACGAAAGTGCCATGCATTCTGCACATGAATGATCCAGAGTTGAAAAAAGCAAGTGCAGAGCATGCACATAACAGGAATTTCCTGTCTGCTCCGGCTGATCTGATATTCATTCAACGCCTGCAGATAATACGACACTAGCAGCGTATATCCGGCCACCAGTGCAGTAAACAGCATGACTTTCCTGTATAATTCAAAGGAATCTCCCAGGCGCTTTCTATAAATAAGAACAGTGGAGACACTGGGAATGAGCAGCGCCAGAATCGGCATACGAAGCATCACCCCCGGTATGCAGAGGAGGCTGACGGCGCAAAAATCACAGCATTTCTTATACCGTTCTCTGCTTCCGAGATACTCATTGAGCCGATCCATTCCCAGGTAGACCAAATACATTCCCAGAGAGACAGTGACATACAGCCCCAACAGCAGCATTCCAGAGATCAAATGACCGCACCCCCAATAATTTTTATATATTCTCTTTTGAAATCATTCAGCCGCAGTCTGCTGATCGGGATCTTTGCCCCTCCTTCCATCTCAATCTCTCTGGAATTGTACCTGTGGATCTTCTTCATATTGATCACATAGCTCTGATGAACCATTACAAATCCCCTGCCCTTCATTTTCTCTGCAATCTCCCCCATCGCCCCTCTCCAGCGATAGGTTTTGCCTCCGGTGCAGTAGATCCATATTTTCCCGCGCATCCCCTCAAAATACACAATGCTTCTATAGGGAATGCTCCAGTTTTCATCCTGGAAGCGGTATTCCAGACGCTCCTCATGATTACGAAGAACAATGATTGCATCGAGTGCCTCTTCCAGTTCCTCCTCCTTCAGTGGTTTGAGGAGATAGCGAAATGCCTGCACGCGAAAGGTCTCAAATACATATTCCTTATGCCCGCTCAAAAAGATGATATTTACGTCCGGAAGTTTCTTTCGCACCTCTGCTGCCGCCGTGATCCCGTCCATATTCGGCATCTCTACATCAAGAAATATCAGATCTGCCTGTTCGGGAAGAGCCCGCAGCATGTTAGCGGCATCCGTAAATATCGTAGTCTTAATCTCTATGTCTCTCCGCATTCCGTATTCAATCAGCTTTCTCTGAACCAATTGACCGATTTGCAGTTCATCATCACAGATAATGATTCTGTGCATTATACTTATTAAAGTGGACACTTTTAATAAATAGATATACTATTAACTAA
>JAUNAN010000014.1 GCA_030527595.1 Lachnospiraceae bacterium
ATAGCGGGCCTCGAAATCCTGCTCCGCCATCTTCTGTGATAATTCCGTAAGCTGCGTGATCGGCTTTGTAAATCTTTTTGACAAAAACCACATCGCGATCACACTTACCGCAGCAACAATGGCTCCGACGATCATATAGAAAATATTGGATATTCTGGCGGAAGTACTGATGCTTTCAAGCGGCGTCCTTAAGAGAAACCACTCCCCGCTGTCCAGCTGCCCCCACATTTCCAGATATTCCGTAGAGATATTCCGATCCTCTGTCGTCTGAATGATGTACATATCCGACGACTCAATGATCGTGATTCCGTCTCTGTACAGCCCCGTGAAATAACCGAACAGACGGGCTGCCTCCTCGACACTCTCGCGTCCGGTTGCACGCAGCGTCTGCATGTCCGTATCAGTCACAAGGATCTGAATATTATTCTCAACAGACAGCTTTTTTACAGAGCTCGGAAATTCCAGAACACCGAGGAGCTCATGCAGCTCCTGATCACTGTCATCTCCGGATCCGGACTCCGAATCCGTCCCCGCATCTTCATCCGCCGAGGTCAGATCAGTCGTATTAATAAACTGATAGGTGGACATCAGCTGTCTCTGTTTGATGCTCTGATAAAACGAGCCCAGAAAATAGACATTGATCACACCGATCACAAGCAGTGCGAGTACAATGATGCCCACTGTCATCATCACAAGAGCGGTGCGCAGGGAATGCTTCCGGTTCTCCGGTTTCAGCATTTTGTTCACTTTTTTATATCCCGTTATTTCATTTTGCTCCATATGCTTCCCGTCTTTCTTATGCATACAGACGTTTCATTCAGGCTTTCGGTTCCTTGCCTTCTTTAAACATGAGCATCATCTCATTGGTCAGTGAGTAGTCATCCGGCTGAAGCTCCACGTCCTCACGGTTGACCCAGACACCCTTTTTCAGCTCAGTGGTATCCAGAGTGATGCTGGTATCTCCGTCTACATCGCAGTAGAATCCGGCGAGCATATCATCTACGATTCCCCAGGGCTGCGACTTATAGTAACGGATGTTCTTCACCTTCAGGCCGACTTCCTCCATTACCTCACGCTCAACCGTCTCCTCAAAGGTCTCTCCGATCTCCGTAAAGCCTGCGATCAGGGCATAGAAATTAATGCCGCGGTTTGCATACTTTGTCATAAGGATCTTGTCACCGTTTGTGACACCGACAATGACAGCCGGAATAATACGCGGATAGATCAGTCGTCCGCACTCCGGGCAGCGGATCGCACGTTCCACCGTACTGAGTTCTGTTTTCGATCCGCATCTGCCGCAGTACACGTTGTCCTCATACCAGTTGCTCAGCTGATAAGCCGTGATCGCGGTAAAGATCTGATACTTCTCCATAAGATGCTCTTTGCGAAGTCTGTCGATCGTCATATAGGCACACTCATCCGGCACCTTTTCAACGTCGCCTCTGACGAGGAAATAATCCTGATCGTCAACCGCAAACAGATGAACCACTTCCGGCTTTTTTTCAAATTCACTGTACTTAATAAATGCAAATCCCTCTTCCAGCACACGGACCAGAAGTGACTTATTGCGAATATCCAGAACGATGCTGTCATCTGCCGGCTGCTTTGCCGGATCGTACTGATTATTGAGTTTATGCGGTGCAATATCCTGAATCATAGTATTAACCTGTCTTTCTGTATCAAAGAGTTTTTTCGTACGAAGTAAAGTGTATCACGCAGAAGTTTACAACCGCAAGATATAATCCTGCGCATTTTCACGCACGTATTTTTCTGCAGCGATCGCCGCGTTTAATCCGTGTCCGTGCCTCTCAATATACCGAGTCCGTGCCTGAGGGAGGGCAGGATAAAATCCAGATCCTCACGGCATGCCTTCGGACTTCCGGGCAGATTTACGATCAGCGTCTGTTTCCGGATCCCGGCTGTCTGACGGCTCAGCATAGCTCTTGGTGTGATCTGAAGAGAATAATAACGCATCGCCTCCGCGATCCCCGGTGCCATTCTGTCACAGACCGCGGCGGTTGCTTCCGGGGTGACATCTCTCATTGAAAAGCCGGTGCCTCCGGTCGTGAAGATCACATTGACCTGCCGCTGATCTGCCAGACGCATGAGCTGCGTTTTCAGCGGCTGTTCGCCGTCCGGAAGGATCATCGTCTCTATGACCCGATACCCGTCTTTCTTAAGGATCTCACAGATCAAAGGTCCGCTCTTGTCCTCGTATTCTCCGGATGCGGCGCGGTCACTCAGCGTGATCACTGCCGCCGTAAAGGGACGGTCCTTATCCGGCAGGATCACCTCAACCGGATCCCCCGGACGGATCCATCCTCCCTGCTTTACGACCGAAAATACACCCTCTCTCGGCATAATGCAGTCTCCCATCGTCTTGTAGATCGCGCAGTGGCTGTGACATTCTTTACCGATCTGTGTGATCTCGAGGACCGCCTCACCGACGTGTACGATCGTTCCCACGGGGAGCGTGCGGAAATCATAGCCCTCGATGATCAGATTTTCCCCGAAGGCTCCGTAAGTGATCTCTGCGCCTCTTCTCTTAAATTCTTCTATCTTTTCGAGAGAGAGCAGACTGACCTGGCGATGCCATTTGCCCGCATGCGCATCTCCCTCTATCCCGAAATCTTCGATCAGCCTTGCCTCAGGGATCTCCGCCTTCTGCGTCCCCTTTTTCTCGCTGATACATATTGCTGTCAATTTTCCCATATTACGGATCTCCGTCTTACTCTGCGGCCCTTCGGCCGCTGCTCATATATTTTCCCGTTATCCGCCTATCTGTGACATATGTTTGTCTTCTGTTACCACAGACGGATCTTCAAAACAATGTGACTGCGGTTTCATTCTCACTGCCTCTTCAAGCTTAAGCCTCAGCATCCCGGCCTTTACTTCCGGATCAAACCCGCCTCGAAGTACCTCCATGAGATCGACCGTATCTCCGTAGCAGAGACACGGCTTCAGCTTTCCCTGGGACGTCAGCCTGATACGATTGCAGCTGTCACAGAATTTCCCATGAATCGCACTGATGAAGCCGATCCTGCCGGCAAAGCCCGGAATCTCCGCATACCGGGCAGGACCGTTTCCTCTCTTTTCTTCTGCCGGTTTTAATTCTCCGTATACTGCCGTCAATTGCGCTCTGACCTCCGCTTCGGACACAGAACAGGCTGTTTTCCCAAGACCGATCGGCATCATTTCGATAAAACGCACATCGATCGGACGATCCTTGGCAAAGAGGACAAGCTTCTCCCACTCCTCTTCATTCACGGCTCTCTGGGGAACAACATTGATCTTGACCGGTATTCCGGCAGCCGCTGCGGCATCTATTCCCTCTATTACATCACGGAGTGCATCAAATCCCGTGATCTCCCGAAACTTCCGCGCATCCGTAGTGTCCAGTGAGATATTGACGGCATCCAGTCCGTTCTGCATAAGCCCGGGCAGCTTTTCCGCCAGAAGTACTCCGTTTGTCGTCAAGGTCACCTGACGCACACCGGGGATCTGTTTCAGCATGCCGATCAGTGACGCACAGCCTTTGCGTACAAGCGGTTCTCCTCCGGTAATTTTAAAGGTATCGATTCCGCTTTCCGCAGCTGCCCTGACGATTTCAGCGATCTCCTCATAAGTCAGGATCTGATTCATGGAAAGCTGCTCCACTCCGTCCGGCATACAGTACCGGCATCTCAGATTGCAGCGATCCGTCACAGAGATCCGCATATAATCAATGATTCTTCCGTATTGATCCTTCATATCTCTGCTCCCGCTTCCTCCAGGAACACATCCACTGTACCGCCGCAGACCTCGCCCTCGTTCGCGGCTGCCTCGGCAGTCAGATCCACGTGCATCACGACCGGGGCCAGCAGATCTGTCTGGATCATGCGGCGCGCTTTTGCGATGATCTCCGCCTCCACACAGCCCCCTCCGATCGTTCCGATCAGACTTCCATCCGACCGGATCAGCATTTTGGTTCCCGCCTTTCTGGGTGCGGAGCCTCTTCTCCTAATGATGGTGGCGAGAACATTTTTTCCTGGAACCACCGCTGTCCGGTGCAGTCCGAAGATCGCGTTTGTGATTTCCGACGGATATCCGATCTTCTGTTCCTGTCTGTTTTTCACGTCAATGATCTCCGCAATCACTGAAACAGCTATCTCCTCTGGCGTCTCCGCTCCGATCTTCAGACCGATCGGCATATGAACGGAATCCAGTAAGGCTCTTTTTGTTCCCTCTTTCTCCAGCATATCCTTCACGATCGCCACGCGTCTCTTAGAACCCATGAGTCCGATATAGCCGTACGGCTTTGCAAGGATCGCACGCAGACACTCGATGTCCCACTGATGTCCGCGCGTCACGATCACAAAATAAGTATCGGAATCTCCTGAGATCTCTGACAGCGCCTGCTCAAAGGGAGCACAGATCACACGTGCATCTCCCGCCTCCCTTGCTTTTCTGGCAAATTCCGGTCTGTCATCGATCACTGTGACACCGCAGCCGATCATGAGCGCAAGCTTCTCTATTGCGACTGCCACGTGCCCCGCACCGCAGATCACCACCTTTTTTTCATTTCCGATATGCTCCGAATAAACGGTACAGCCGTCGATCTCATGCAGTCCGTTTTCCGGATTCTCCGGCAGTTCATGACTTGCAAAAAAACCGTCTTCACAGGAAATGAAAACACGTCTCCCGTTTGAGATCAGTACTTTTTCTCCGATCCGGGGACCGTCTGTTACAAGAAACAGGTAATTATCCGCATTCGGGTTCAAATTACATATCTGTTCAAAAAAACCTGCCATTCCGACTCCTCCGTTTTTTACGAAATGCCCATTGCCCGATAGACAGCCTTCAGATCCAGACTCTCTCTCAGCACATCGGCAAGCAGATCATACTGTCTTTCCTTAAAATCCCGGTAGGATTCCGCTCCTCCGTCTGCGGAGATCCCTTTTCGTTCCGCAAGCCATCTGATAAATGCCCCCCGGAAATCCGCCTCGTCAAACAGACCGTGCAGATAAGTTCCGATCACCTGATCTGAGACCGCTCCGTCGAAGCCGCTCTCCAGCTTCAGAAAGCGCTCCGCCGCGGATCCCTCCGCTCCCTCGGGAACGGTCTCACCCATATGCACCTCATATCCCGTGACGCGATGTCCCGAGAGCTCCGGTATCTGCTGCATGGCTGTCACGCCTGCGGACTGCCGCATCGTCTTCTCCTCCCGGAATACCGTGCGGAACGGGAGAAGCTCCATCCCGCGCATAGAGCCGCCGCCCTCTGTCTCTTCCGGATCCGAAATATGCATTCCGAGCATCTGATAGCCTCCGCAGATGCCGATCACAGGTGTGCCGTTATGATGAAGATGAATCACCGCTGCCTCGAGCCCGCTCTGCCTCAGCCAGGAGAGATCCGCAAGGGTGCTCTTCGTACCCGGCAGGATCACACAGTCGGGATTCCCCAACTCCCCGGGCTCCTTTACGTATCTGACCGAAACCATTTCCTCCTGCGAGAGCATCTCGAAATCCGTAAAATTGGATATTTTCGGAAGCCTTATCACAGCAATATCGATCGGTGCATGTGTGCGGTTTTGAGAGAGCTCCTCCGCAAGGGAGTCCTCCTCCTCGATCTTCACATGCGCATAGGGCACCACTCCCATAACAGGCTTGCCTGCCTTCTCCTCCAGCATGCGAAGTCCGGGTTCCAGAATCGAGGGATCCCCCCTGAATTTATTGATGATCAGCCCGGCAACGCGTTCCTGCTCATCAGGCTCCAAAAGAAGCATCGTTCCCAGCAGCTGTGCAAATACGCCGCCCCTGTCAATATCTCCGACAAGAAGCACCGGTGCATCCGCAATGCGTGCCATCCCCATGTTCACAATATCATCCGCCTTCAGATTGATCTCAGCAGGAGAGCCTGCCCCCTCGATCACTATGATCTCATTCTCTGCCGCGAGAGCTTCATAGGCATTTGTGATCAGGGGAATGTACTGTTTCTTATTCCGGAAATACTGCCGTGCCTCCATGTTGCCTTCTGACTTCCCCATGACGATCACCTGAGACCCCATATCCGTTGTCGGCTTAAGGAGTATGGGATTCATGAGAACCGAGGGCGGGATCCCGCACGCCTCCGCCTGGACCACCTGCGCCCTTCCCATCTCCAGTCCTTCCGAAGTGATAAAGGAATTGAGCGCCATGTTCTGCGACTTAAACGGTGCAACGCGATAACCGTCCTGCTTGAAAATGCGGCACAGCCCCGCCGCTATCAGGCTTTTCCCCGCATTGGACATTGTCCCCTGTATCATGATCGACTTTGCCGGCATATGATTCCTCCGGGCTTTCCGCCCTGTTTTTTTCTCTGATTTCATGTTTTACTGATATTTTTTATAAAATAAAAACACAGCCCAAAACAGCCGTACCGCATAAGAAAAACAGCACGGAAGTCATGATCAGAAGCTTCTCTGCCCGTTTAATATCAGAAGCCTCCGTCTCCTTACCGTAATCCCCGATCGTCTGTTTCTTGTGCAGGACGCCGAAATACCAGGCATCTCCCGCAAGCTGTAGTCCGAGTGCTCCCGCACAGACAGACTCTGTCTGCGCCGAATTCGGACTGGCATGCTTTCTTCTGTCTCTCTTCCAGATACGGTATGCCTGCCTTCCGTCATAGCGGAGCAGGTATGCGGCAGCGATCATAAAAAGAGCAGACAGACGTGCCGGCAGATAATTCAGCACATCATCCGTTTTGGCGGCTGCCGTTCCGAAATACCGATAATTCTCATTTTTATATCCCACCATGGAGTCCATGGTATTTACGGCTTTATAGCACACTCCTCCCGGTACTCCCAGAAGAAATAAAAAAAACAGCGGCGCGATCACGCCGTCAGAGGTATTCTCCGCAACCGTCTCCACAGCTGCCTTCGCGATCCCCTCATTGCCGAGCCGGTCCGTATCGCGGCCCACGATCATGGAAACGGCATGCCTTGCCTCCGGTATATTTCCCGCCGCAAGCGCCTTTCTCACCTTCTCCGCAGCATCCACGAGGGAGCGCATAGCGAGCATCTGTGCACTTAAAGTCACGGATAAGAGATAATAGATCCCCGGATGGACCCGCTTTGCCGCGTACAACAATCCTGCCGTAAATGCGGATGAAATCGTCACGACAAGGATCACCAGCAGAGCTCCGGCCAGCCTCTCTCTTCTACGGAAACTTAGGCTTTCGTCCGGAATGGCAGCATCCGCAGACAGGTTCTGCTCAGCCTTTTTTTCCGTCACTCTCTCCACCCGGAACAGCTTTCTTAACAGCCGCTCCAGAATCGTGATCAGCGCACCGATTCCGCGAACCGGATGCCAGAGCCGTTCCGGATCACCGATCAGAATATCCAGCAGTGCACCCAGCGTTAAAATAATGATTCGTTCTCTCATTTGTTACTAACTTTCCATATGATCGAATTCTGCCTGTGAAATGCTTTTTTCTTCAGGCAGACAGATTCTTCCTTCTAACGGATCCTCACTCCGATTCCGCAGGTCACACGAATCACCTGCTCCGCATGTGAAGCAATGATACAGCCGCATCTCCCGACTGTCTCGCGATAAATGCGTTCCTCCCTGTCGAGAGGAACAAGACCGCTGCCGATTTCAGCCAGAATAACGACAAGCTGACCGCCGCTCAGCTTCTCCGCTTCCTGCAGCGGATCGATCCCTTTTTTCATTTGTTCTCTGATCAGCTTCTCATAATCGGATATGACTTCCCGGTCCGGAAAGTGTTCCCTCGCATAGGCATGCTTCCCGGAAGAAGCTCCTCCTGTAATCAATATCACGATCTTCCTCTTTTCTAAACCTATCCTTCACCGTGATCTGTTTTCATTTCCCGGACACGTCATAATTCTCAAATGACCTTTCCGGAAATAACGATCACGCAGGTCAGGATCAATTCCGTCATCTGTAAAAACCACCCTGCAAGATCTCCGGTGATACCGCCGAATTCCCTGACGGAAACATGACGATAATACATAAAAAACAAGAGAGCGGCAGCTGCAGCCGCGCCTCCTGCTGCCGGCTTCAGTACAGTCATCAGGATCACGGTGAATACCAGCTCGACTGTCAGGATCCACTTTACGGATTTTGCGGACGCGTCGGCTGTACTTCTCAACATACCATCCTTCTTTGCTTTCGGAAAAACCGTGACAGCAAGACCGCTTAAGATCCTCGAAATAACAAAACTGCCTGTCAGTGCCGGGGCATCTGAGACCCGCACCTCCGACAGAACGCTGAAATAAAGAAGCAGGTAGAGTACACAGCAGAACACGGCAAAGGAGCCCACATGAGGATCCTTCATTATTTCAAGCTTCTCCTCCCTTGTGCGATAGGAATGCCTGGCATCCGATGTATCCGAAAATCCATCCATGTGGATCCCTCCTGTCACCAGAAACGGAATGACAGTCAGAAGTGCCGCCCGAAGCAGCGGATTGAAGTCCAGGTATGCCGCAAGACACAGGGCACCCCACTCCAAAAGTCCGATGATCAGGCCGATCAGAGGGAAGAAACAGATCGAATATCTCATATTCTTCTCAGACCATTCCGCCTGCGGCATCGGAATCTTCGAATAAGTTGAAAAAGCAATGATAAGTGAATGAAACAAATTCAGCTCCTTCCTCCTTTGACTCCGACCGGGATGCCGTAAACAACCTCCGTCACCTGCTCAGCCTTCCCGGATATACGGCGGTGCAGATATGCGAGCCGGCTCAAAAAGAGCTCTGTCTCCGCATCGTAATGTCTCCCGTCTCGAAACACATCATTCGCCACAACAATCACCGAAGCGCCTGCATCCGAGATCCGAAATAGCGGATCCAGAATCGCACTCTCCAGAAGATCCTCTCTCAACGAGAGCTTTTGTCCCGTATTCGTTCCCGCACTCTTTTCCCGGGAGAACTCAGGCTCAGAGAGCGCCCCCTCTTTCAAATACATCTCATTTGCGAGCAGGTTTGTCAGATCTTCCAGAAGCATAGTGTCGTCCGGGAGAATCTCCATTTCCCCGATCCCGGTCTCCTGCTCGATCGTCAGAAATCCCTTTCCCGCCCTGAGTCTTTGGTGTCTGGCTATTCTCTCAATCCCTTCCCGATCATGCTGACTGCAGTGCATTGTTGCGCAGTAGATCAGTCTTCCGTCTTCTTTTCTCTTTGTTTGTGCCAGCATCTCAGCGTACTCCGATTTTCCGCTTCCGGCACCGCCGATCACCAGAATTATCATCTCTGCTCCTCATACCGGCTGCAAGTTTTTAAAAATGACCGGATCCCCTCCGGATTGGAGGGATAATAAAAGTGCGGAAACCCGGCACACAAATTATCCCGATAGACACAGGCATTCTCCGAGGCATCCGACATCGGCTTTGACAGAGACAGACCGTCACCGTTTTCCGTGCAGTCCCAGTGATGAAATTCATGTCCCTTCAATGCGGTTCCTGCCGGTCCGAAGATCCCGTCCGTTTTCGTAACGGCAGTCAGGTAACCGAACCTTCGGAGAGATTTCGTGCGATATCCTTCACCTTCCAAAACGCCGCACATCGCGTACCGCTCTCCGTCAGCTCCCTCGAGGTTTTTCTGCAAATATAAAAAGCCGCCGCATTCCGCAAGAGTCGGAAGACCTTCCTCGATCTTCTTTCTGATCTGTTCTCTTAAGGCCTGATTGCGGGAAAGCTCCCCGGCAAATCTCTCCGGATATCCCCCTCCCAGAATGAGACCGGATACCTGATCCGGCAGCTTTTCATCTCTCATCGGCGAGAAGAAGACCGGTTCTGCGCCCAGAGATTTCAGCAGAAGCTCGTTCTCCGTGTAGAAAAACGAGAATGCCTCATCCTTTGCAACAGCGATTCGAATCCGGTTTTCAGGGACGAGTTTTCCCGCCGTAAGCTGTCTGCTTTCCGGCACAGAACCTGCCATAGCGCTGTTTTCATTTGAAAGCTCCTTGCGCCGGACCTCCGCAGTCCCTGCAATGGCAAGCAGTGCCTCCAGATCCAGTGTCTCTTCCAGCACGTCCGCAATGTTCCGGATCCAGTCACGAAAGGAGGGCATCTCCGCCGGATCGATCAGCCCAAGATGCCTGGAAGGCACCCGGAAGGCGTTCTCATTCGGCAGATATCCGATCACCGGAATTCCGCAGCTGTTTTCGATCACACGCTTTAATCTGGGATAGTATCCTCTCGAGACCCGGTTCAGAAAGATTCCGCGTATTCCGTTATTGACCGCGCTGCAGGCTTCTCTTTTCTGACCGAAGACAGACTTTGCAGCAGTCTCCGCGCTGTCCGCATCCATGCCCCGCAGCTCCTCAGGCTGAAATTCCAAAAAGCCCTTCACTACGGCTGCAAGAGATACACTTCCTCCCTGCGCATCCAGAACCAGGACGGCAGATGTTCCCGTCACGCAGGCGGTCTCCCACGCACTTCCCCGCGTGCGCATGCCTCCGAGGCCGTCAAAATATCCCATCGCAGCTTCCATGACAGTGATATCCGTGTGCTCTGACTCCGCAAAAAGAAGCGCCCGCGTCATGTCCGGATCGGTAAAAAAAGTATCTATATTTCCGGTCGGTATCTGTAATACCGCCCTGTGAAACATCGGATCGATATAATCCGGCCCGCACTTCAGGGCCGCGGGGCGAAGCCCTTTTCTCTTTAAGAGCTCGAGTACGCCGCATACAACAGTTGTCTTTCCGCTGCCGCTTTTCGGCGCCGCAAATAAGATGCGCATATCACTTGTCTTTCTTTCTGGACTCATCAAAAATGCTGTCTCCCTATATCTCAGCTCTCCGGTTTCGCAGCTCTTTTATGTATCTCACAGATCAGGATCGGGCTCTCTGCCCTGCGAAGATGATAGTTTCCCGCCTTCTGTTCTCCTACAACGGAAATCTCTGTCAGGCACACCTCCTGATCGGGAACCGAGGTCTCAAGCGCATTTCTGAGTGAGTAGATCTCGGCTGCCGTCTCCGCACTGACAGCGTTGATAACGACATCCGCACAGGGGTTCTTTGCAAAGACAACTGTGAGGATCTCGATCAGCTTTCCACTGCTTCCTCCAATGAAAACAGCATCCGGCGCCGGGAGATCCTTCAGCACTTCCGGCGCAGTCCCGCAGACCGGAATGAGATTTCCGCAGCCGAATTTTTTTCTGTTATCTTCAATCAGGGCAAGCGCCTCCGTCTTCTGCTCGATCGCATAGACCGTTCCGAAGAGCGTATGGAGTGCTGCCTCAACAGAGACGGAGCCCGTTCCCGCTCCGACATCCCAGACAACAGAATGCTCCGACAGATTCATGCGGCTGAGTGAAGCCGCACGCACGTCCCGCTTTGTCATCGGCACGCTGCCCCGCAGGAATTCGCGATCTGCGATCCCGTAGCCCGCAGGTCTTTCGACCGGATTCGGATTTTCAAATACAAGAACAGCCAGCTTCTCCGTCTCTCTGCCGGCAAGCTCCTCTGCTCTCATGCTGTAGATACGTTCCTCCGGATAAGTGAGCCTCTCTCCGACCGTAACGAGAACATCCTGCATTCCCAGCTCCGTAAGGAGATCCGCCGTCTCGCCCGCATCGACGGCTCTTCCGGCCAGAACTGCTGTATATCGATTAGCTCTTACCGCCGGTACAACAGGAAGCTTCCTGCCGTGAATACTCATGACAAGCGTTTCCTCCCTCGGTATTCCCAGCCTGCCGAGGAGATAGGACACAGAAGAAATACCGGAAACGGTCCGCACCTCATAGCTTCGAGCGGTCTTTTCATTCATCTCGTGAAAGCTTCCGGCACCGGAGCAGAAGCTGATATCCCCTGAGTAGAGCACGGCAGCTCTCCGATACTCCGGATGTGTTTCCAGATAGTCCACGATCTCTTTCGCACGGTAAACCTGCACCGCCGGAACAAGGGTTTTCCGGACCGCACGTCCCATCTCCAGCATGCGGGAAGCTCCGAACAGAATATCCGCTCTCTGCAGTACATCCACAGCTTCAAGTGTCAGCTGCCCCATGCCTCCCGGACCGAGTCCGACAAGAGAGATCTCACAGGCAGTCGTTTTTTCTGCATTCTGATTTTGCAGCCGATCACATTCCGTATCCGGACTGCCTGTATTTTTATTTTCCGGATCCGTGAATTCTGCAGGCAGAATAGATCGAATCGCCTCTTCCACACTGACCGCATCCGGATCCTCCTCCGGTCTTCCGATCATCACGATTCCGGCTCCGGTCTTCTGAGCTGCACGGCATTTCTCAGGGCATCCGCCTTCCTCTCCCGAGTCCTTTGTTACAAGCCAGCGGATGCTTTTTTCCTTCATCTGCAGTGTATTCATTTCCTCGGAAAAAGGCCCCTGCATGGCAATGATATGCGAAGAAGGGATCCCGGCTTCGGCACAAAGCGCGAGCGAGGGAACTGCAGGGAGTACTCTGGCATAAACGCGTTCTTCCTGATTTTGTAATCCGGAAACCTCGGCGATCTCCTTGCTTCCGGTCGTAAACAGAATATTTCCCTGTGTCCGGTTCAGAAAGGAAACCGCCTCCTTCATCGAGGAGACAAGGCGGATATTCTGTCCGGACATCGCTTTTCTGCCTGCAATGCGCAGATATTTGATGCCTGCCTCTGCACACACATAGCGGAGATTTTCCGTCACTGCCGCTGCATAGGGATGCGTGGCATCCGCAACAAGATCAGGCTGCACGGAAGCCGCTTCCCTAGCGAGCATCTCCTGATCGAGTCTTCCCGCATGGATGCGGATATTCTCTGCCTTCGGAAGCAGCTCCGCCCCGTAGGAAGTAGCCACATAGATATGAAGCAGGATCTCCTTGCCGGAAACTGCCTCTGCAAAAAGCCGCCCTTCTGTCGTGCCGGCAAACAGCATACAGACCGCAGGCCTCTTTGACTGGCCGTTCATCATGTTCTTACCCCTTTGCTTTCATCAGATATTCCTCTGCCAGTTCTGTCCCGGCAAGGATCCCGTACACATTGGAAAATACGATCGTCTGGCAGTCCATACGCGCATCCGCCCAATCGTTCAGATTTATGCGGATCTGATCCGCCATATCCCGCATTACCTGTTCCCGGATCCCCCATTCATCCAGTATACGGATCCCGTCATCCGTCACAACGGAATCGAGAAGTGCCTTCTCACACCTTTTCCAATCCTCTCCCGCAAGATAGGGTCGGGACAGCGCAGCCAGGATCTCCATTCTTCGGTCGCCGTATCTTGAATGGGTATTTTTCACTCCGCCGGCAGCCTTGACCAGCTTCCCGATATGTCCCACAAGAAGAAATTTCCGAAATCCTGCCTCGCGTGCCATGCATACCGTATCATAGATATAATTCGAGGCAGTCACTGCCTGCCCCTCCGGAAAGCCGTATTCCGACTGAAGGAAATGCATCCCGTAATTGCCCGGTGCGGCACAGAGTACCTCGCAGCCCTCTGCGGCCTTCACCCGTATTTCCGTGCGGATCGTTTCTACGAGTGCCTCTTCGCTCATCGGCTTGACGATTCCTGTCGTACCGAGAACGGAAATGCCGCCCACGATCCCCAGCCTGGGATTAAAGGTCTGCTCTGCCAGTCTTCTTCCCTCCGGGATCCGGATGCAAACGGAAAAACCTCCGGACACCGCATACTTTTCCAGCAGCTCTGTGAGATTCTGCCTGATCATCCGTCTCGGCACACTGTTGATCGCAGCTTCTCCGACAGGCTGATCCAGTCCCGGCTTCGTGACGCGTCCGACTCCCTCACCTCCGGTGATGAGAATTTCCGGACGCCCGATTCTCCTCACCTCCGCATAAATGAAAACACCGTTTGTGATATCAGGATCATCACCGCTGTCCTTCTGCACGGCACAGCTGACAAATCCTTCCTCCATCCTGACATCGCAGACCTCGGCGATAAAATTCTTTCCCGCAGGTGTGACGATCGTTACGGCATCCGCCTCGCGGCCGCAAAGAAGCATCTCAGCCGCTGCCCTGGCTGCGGCAGCTGCGCAGCTTCCCGTTGTAAATCCCTCTCTTAACGTCATGTTTCTTCCCGGCTGCTGCGAAATTCCGTCTCGAATGACGGGTCATACAGCTTTGATCGCTCATAACCGCACTGCCGCAGTGTCTCACCCACAATGATCAGTGCTGTTTTTGAAATTCCAAAACGCTCCGCAGTCTCCGGAAGAGAACCGACAGTGCATAGATGCGTCTCCTCATCGGGCCAGGTCGCCTTATAGACGATCGCCGCAGGCGTATCACTCTCGTATCCGCCCGCGATCAGACGATTCCGAAGCCCCGCAAGCATTCCGGCACTTAAAAAGATGACCATCGTGGCACGGTGTGAGGCGAAGGATTCGATCGTCTCTCTCTCCGGCATCGGCGTCCTCCCCTCCATCCGGGTGAGGATCACACTCTGTGAGATCCCCGGAAGTGTATATTCCAGATTAAGAGCCGCTGCAGCTCCGCAGAAAGAGCTGACCCCCGGTGTATTGTCATAGGGGATCCGCTTCTTCTCCAGGGCATCGATCTGCTCCCTGATCGCACCGTAGACAGAGGGATCACCTGTGTGGAGACGAACCGTGTTCTTTCCCTCAGCCTCCGCAGCCTCTATGACAGAGATCACTTCCTCCAGAGTCATGACAGCACTGTTATAGATCTCAGCATTCTCCCTGCAGACCTCCAGAATTTCCGGATTGACCAGAGACCCCGCATAGATCACCACATCTGCTTCCCGGAGCAGTCTCCTGCCCCGCACCGTAATCAGATCCGGCGCACCGGAACCGGCACCTACAAAATGTACCATTTTTCTTCCTTTCCTCCTGCGGGCGGCCTGTTCATCCGCCGTTCTTCCGTGTTTATCTGTCCTGTTCCGCGGAACACTCTCTTATCCCGTCCAGATAAGAATCATTGATCGCCGCTTCCTCAAAGGTAGCCATATCGTTCATTACTGTGCAGGCAGCTCTCAGCACCTCAAACATCAGCGGACATCCGCTTCCCTCTCCCAGCCGCATATCAAGAAAAAGCGGCGGCTCAAGCCTCAGCTGCCCGCAGGCCGCCCGATATCCCGGTTCTGCAGAGACGTGAGAGGCAAAAAAGAATTCCCGGGACTGCGGTGAGAGCCTTGCGGCACACAAGGCTGCCGTCACGGAGATCAGACCGTCGATCACAACCGGGATCCGCTCACGCGCACAGCCAAGAAATACGCCGCACATCGCAGCAAGATCAAGTCCTCCTACTTTTGTGAGCACATCGATCACATCGGCCGGGTCCGGCATGTGCAGTCTGACTGCCTCCCGAATCACCAGGCATTTTTTCTGTAACGCACTGTCCGTCAGTCCGCCGCCGCGTCCTGTCACTTCCTCTACCGGCCTTCCCGTCAGCACAGAGAGCACTGCCGAGGATGTAGTCGTATTTCCGATTCCCATTTCACCGACTCCGACAACACCGCAGCCCTCTCTTTTTGCCTGTCCGGCAAGCTCGATTCCGACGAGAACAGCACGGAGGACTTCCTCCCGCAGCATAGCGGGCTTCACACGGATATTCTCCGTTCCCTCTCTGATCCTGCAGTTCAGAATATGATCATCCCTGTACGCTGCAGCGATCCCCACATCAACGACCTGAACCTCATCGCCGAATTCCGCTGCCAGACAGGACATACCGGTCTTTCCGCGCGTCATATTGACAGCCTGGGAGAGAGTCACTGATGCGGGTGCGGATGAGACACCCTCCTTTGTCACTCCGTTGTCAGCACACAAAACGATGATGCGCTTCTTTTCGATCCGGTTATGGACAGAGCCTGTGATTCCCGCAAGCCTTACGGAAATATCCTCCAGCTTTCCGAGGCTTCCCGGCGGTTTGGCAAGTTTTGCCTGACGCTCTTTTGCAAGCTTCATTGCGCAGGCGTTCAGGGGACCGATCTCTCCGATCGTTTCCCTGAGCATCTGTTCCGATTCCTTTATCTGTGTACTCATCTCATCCTGACTTCCTGCTTTTTAAGCTTCTTTCTTCCACCGCTTTTGTACCTTCTCTCAGACACCGGCAGATCAGGGTTTGTATCGATGCAAGGTCCTTTTAAAATCTGGGATCATCTCCAAGCTGATAGAGGATCGCATTGCAGACAGCGGCAGCCACGTTACTGCCTCCCTTTCTTCCCCGATTGACGATCCATGGAACATCAGTTTCCATGATCATTTCTTTTGCCTGTACGACATTGACAAAACCAACCGGCACACCGATCACGAGTGCCGGACGATATCCTTTTTGAATTCCTTCATAGAGACTGATGAGGGCTGTGGGTGCATTTCCCACCGCAAACACAGTCGGCCGCTCTTCCCGCATAGCGCGCTCCATTGCCGCCGTCGATCGTGTCACCCCTCTCGCCTTCGCCTCTGCCGCGATCTCCGGATCTGCGATAAAGCAGCGCGCCTCTCCTCCGAGTGCCTCAAGTGCCCGCTTATTGATCCCCGAGTAGACCATGGTCGTATCAGTCACAATGAGCGGTCCCCTTGAAAAAATATCGAGTGCCTGCTGCATGACATTCCCGGAAAAGGCCATCGTTTCCGCATATTCAAAATCCGCGGTGGTATGGATCACCCGGTAAATAACCGGTGCAAGCTCAGGAGCCACCTCGATTTTCCGCTCCGCAAGCTCCTCCCCGATCATCCGGAAGCTTGTCTTTTCTATATCTGCAGGAAGCACATGTTCCAACTTATGCATGTTTTTATTTTCCTCTGATCATTCCTTAATTAACGGGCCGTCCCGGAAGAATTTCCTTCATTGACGGATCTGTCTGAAAGGATCTCCTTCATTGCGCTGATCAGCGACTCATTTTCTTCGTGCAGACGTACCGCGATCCGGTAATAATGCCGGTCATCATCCGCAAGGCCTCTGTAGTTTGCGCAGTCCCTGATGAGAATTCCTCTCTCCAGCAGCAGGTCTCTCAATCGTCCCCGGTCTTCTCCAACGGAAAATAAAAGAAAGCCGGCTTCTCCGTCGAAGACCTCTCCTCCGAGCGCCTGTAATTCTGCTTTCAGATACCCCCGCTCTCTTCCGAGAACTAATCGGGATCTCTCCAGATAAGAGCCTGAATTAAGCGCCGCACATCCCGCTCTCTGAGCGGGTCCCGAGACATTCCACTCGGGAAGAAGCTCCCGAATCCGGCTTCTGAGCACGGAATCGGATACGACCGCATATCCCAGACGAAGCCCGGGCATGGCATAGGTCTTGGTAAATGCTCTCAAAACAATAAGAAACGCGTTTCCGGAAACCGCTGTCATAAGTGAATGTTTCCGGGGATCATTCAGCAGCTCCGCAAAGCATTCATCGAGGATCAGATAGATCCTCCGCTCCTGACAGAAATCTGCGATCTCTCTCAAAAGCTCCGGCGCGATCACATTTCCCACAGGGTTATTCGGCTGACAGAGAATGATGAGATCCGGCAGCTGCGCATACTCTGACAGCACTCTGAGGAAATCCTCTGTCAGCACAAAGCCGTTCTCTTTTCTTAAATTATAGTATTCGATCCCGGCACCACAGGCCTTCAAAGCCCGCTCATATCCGGAGAAGCAAGGTGCCGTAATCAGTGCTTTTTCCGGTTTTACGGCTCTGCACAGAATCTGCAGCAGTTCAGAGGCCCCGTTCCCGGGGATGAGCATCTCCGGCGAAATACTGACAGAGTATTCCTTACTTAAATATCGTGACAGGGCTTCTCTCAGCTCCCGGCACTCACGGTCCGGATAAACACAGGCGGAGGCCGCAAGCTCCGGAAGTGCTTTCCTTACACTCTCCGGAATTCCGAGCGGATTTACATTGACAGAGAAATCAAGCCGTACCGGTCTGTCTGCCTCCCCTCCGTGAAGAGGGATGTTATCATTTCTCATCATGTTTCCTGCTTTCCCTGTTCTCTTGCATCATCAATAAGAAGCTGTATCCTGCGATTTGTCGTTCCGATCGTAATTCCGCAGTTAATGACGCGCTCTGCAGATCTGATCAGCTCTCTTCCTCTCATAACCGCTTCATCCGGAATTTCCTCAAAAGGCTCCGCTTCCACCACCTCGACTGCGAGCTGCTTTGCAATGCGATAGTCCAGATCGTTCCGGAACAGAATTCCCGCCGCAAACGGGATCCTTTCACGCTGCAGCTTTCTGTAAACCGGTATTCCGCTTCCGCCCTGGGAAATCACAAACACCTTTGGCTCTCCCGCAACGCCGGGAAGCTCCGCACTTCCGAGAAGCGGATCAAAGCTTCCTTCCGCAAGATCAAATAAAGTTTCCATCTCCCGTTCACGGAGCAGCTCCTCCGGCGTACCGATCCGGGAGATCTGATCTCCCTTTACCAAAATAAGACGATCCGATATTTTGAAGGCAAGATCGATCTCATGAAGGGACATGATGATCGTAATTCCGTCCCTCACCGCCATCTCTCTCAGAATTCCGAGAAGCTCCAGCTTATGCCGGATATCCAGATACGAAGTCGGCTCATCAAGAATCAGAACCTTCGGTTCCTGACAAATTGCCCTTGCCAGGAGGATCCGCTGCTTCTGACCATCGCTGATCTCCTGAAAATCCCGATCGGCAAGATCAAGTGCATGTACTGCACGGAGCGCATCTTTCACCTTCTCCTCATCCTTCGCGGACAGGATTCCGAGACGGCCCGTGTAGGGATACCGCCCGGCAGCCGCCACATCAAAGCAGCGCATATACTCTGTTCTGACACGGTCAGTGAGCAGAACTGCCATCTTCCGCGCCCGCTCCCCGCTTGACAGACCGGACAGCTCACGCTCGCCTAAAAAGATACTCCCTCCGATCCGCTCCAGCTGACCGGCGAGCGTCTTCAGGATCGTAGACTTTCCCCCGCCGTTCGGTCCGATGAGGGTCATAATCTCTCCCGGCATGATTGAAAAAGCGATATCGCGGATCAGCGCCTGTCCCCGATATCCGACAGACAGCGCTTCGGCTTCCAGCTTGATTCCGCGTCTCTCATCCGTCATCATTGCGTCATTTTCCCTTTCATTCCCGCAAATCATTCCCATGCAGGTATTTTCTCTGCCTTATCAGCATATCCACTTCTAATAACGGACATGCTTTCCCCTCTCAGGATCCTGCCGCGCTTCGCCGTATCAGCATAAAAATGACAACAGGTGCTCCCAAAACAGAGGTGACCGTGCTGATATTCAGCTCAGTCGGTGCAAATACGGTTCGTGCGATGAGATCACTGATCATACAGAATACCGCACCGCCCAGAAACGACGCAGGTATGATCACAAGGGGTTTCGCTGTCTTCCATGCCCGCTTCACCAGAAAAGGCACTGCGATCCCCACAAAAGAGATCGGACCCGCAAAGGCAGTTACGCAGGCGGAGAGCACGCTGGAGAGCAGGATCAAAGCTGCCCGAAAGACCTTCACATTCACTCCCATGCTTCCGGCATACGCCTCCCCCATCTGGTAGGCACCGATCTGCTTGGACAATAAAAATGTAAACACAAAAGCAATGCCGATCACAGCCGAAGCTAAGGCAGCATTACTCCAGTTCATACCGGAAAAGCTGCCCTGAGACCATCCGTGAAGATTCACGATATCGGAGTCCTCGGCAAACGTGATCAGAAAATCCGTGACTGCGGAACAAATGTATCCGATCATAATGCCGGCAACCAGCAGGGCAGACATCTGATGTACAACACGGGAAACGGCAAGAATAAAAAAAGTAGACAGCATGGCTCCCGCAAAAGCGGCAAGGATCAGCGTCCACGATGAAACACTTCCGTTTTTTCCGAGAAACAGGATCATAGTCAGCGCAACAGCCATCTTGGCGCCCGAGGATATTCCGAGGACAAAGGGACCTGCGATTGGATTTCCGAAGAAGGTCTGAAGCAGAAATCCTGAAAGTGCCAATGCGCCTCCCAAAAGTGCCGCCATACAGATTCTGGGAAGACGTATCTTCCAGACAATACTCAGCTCCGTCTCATCCCCCTGCCGGAGAAAAATAATTCTCAGAATTCTTTTTACAGGAATATCCACATTTCCGGTATTGATGCTGACGATGATCACAATAAGAAGCAGGATCGCAGTCACGAGAAACAGAACCGACCACCGGGCACGCAGATACACAGACGCGGAATAGAGATCTCTTTGCGCTCCGTCTTCCGATGATCTGCTTTCTCTTTGTGTGCCGCTCATGTCAAATGCTCCAAAAATTTCATATCTGTATCCTCTGTTCCTTCCAGCATGCTGTTCAGATCCAGGATCAATTCTCCCACACAATCCGTGGACTGATAGAGAGACTTCTTCACCTGCCAGACCTGACCGCTCTGCACTGCCCTGAAATCAGCAAAAACCGCATCCTTCCCGACCAGCGCATCTGCCGATTCCAGCGCATCCTCAATTGCGGAATTATAGATCAGAATATCCGCATCCTTCGCCCCTGCATAGAAAGCTTCCATAGAAACAGAAAGGGAAGCTCCCGAGGAGGAATCTTCATCCGCGTCAAAGCTCACATAAGATCCCCCGGCCATTTCTATCATATTTGCGATATAGTCATCAGAGCGCCGAACGGTAACTGTTCCGTCCGAGCTGATAGAGAAGAAGGCGATCGTCGGTGCACTGTTGTCTTTGGAGGCAGCATGATCCGAAGTCTCCTTTGCTGTTTCCTCATTTCCCGAATTCTGAAGGATAGCCTCGATCCTTGATGCCTCCTCCTCAAAGCAGGCATCCGCCTCCGCCTCTTTTCCCGCCAGGATACCGTAGACACGGATCCATTCCGTGCGGCCGAGGGGGTGAGATTCCCGGCTTGAGTTGTCGATGAACACCGGAATTCCCAGATCATTCAGCTTTTCCTTCACTTCCGGCGTATGCAGGATCATCATGGATTCAACAGCCAGATCAACACCGCCTCCAAGAAGAAGCTCATAATCAGGTGCACTGTATTTGCCCGCATAGACCATAGCTCCGCTTTTCAGTGCCTCCTTCGGAGCATCAATATGCCACCCGGACGAGTCCGTTCCCGTATACTTCACATCCTGGAGAGCGCCGATCGCCTGATAGAGCGACATAGCCGAGGTTGCTGCCAGATAAACCGTATCGAGAGGCTGCTGCAATACGATCAGATGATCCGGAAGATTTTCCGGCGCTTCCTTTCCCTCCGGAATCACCAAGTAGCAGGCACTGTCCGAAACCTCTATGATGCGGTATCCCTCTTCGTATTCATAAACGGAAAAGGTCTCCGCGTACTTTGTTTCCATCTGAGATACATAGGTCAGTCCACTGACCGTTTTCGCATCAAAATCAGACTCATATACCGCATCGGGATCAGACTCCGAATCCCGCGACGCAGTGTGATCAGTTCCGGCAGCTGTGTCTCCTGTATAAGAACTATCTGCCCCTTCAGAGAGGCTCACGCAGATCGTATAGTTAATGTCATGCGGTTCAGACATTGCGGTCGTAGTAGCCGTAATTTCCGTCTCCTCATCCAATACAAGAGGGATCACGAAATGAGATTCATCCTGCACGTCTGTCCGGGCGGGAAGATACTCTGTGTCATTCAGTACGACTCTTGTATAGTGAGAGCTTGAAAATACGATCTCTGCCTCTGCTTCACCGTCCCGAACCGTGACGGACGGACACGTGATCTCGACTCTTCCGCTGCCGCCCGAAAAAGCAAAGGATGACGGAACATAGGTTCCGTCAGCAAAGTTGTCTTCTCCTGCCTGATCAGCTGTTTCGCCTGACAGAGAGCCCTCTCTTTGATCAGCTGACCCGGAAAGTCTTTCGCCGCCCGCAGCTCCGCAGCCCGTGATCGCCACGCACATCAGGACAGCAAGAACAGGCAGAAGCCATACCCGTTTTTTCTTATTCAAAATAAAAACACCTGCCTTTCCGAAAAGCAGGTGCTTCTGATTGTTAGATTGTCTGCCTTTCATGCAGCCCCTTCAGGCGGGGATACGCAAAGTTAATGCCAAATCTGTAGTCTGAACAATTATTATAACATAGTATGCAGATATTCGGAATTGTTTTCAAACCTTACAGAACACCTCTGACTGCCGTCTTTCATGACGTTTAGGCAAAGCCGTCTCTTCTGCTTCAGCGTGAGGAACGTCTCTGAAGAACCGCAGAGATCCCGTTACTCAGCTCTAAGATAAGCGTCCTGTCGTCTCCCTTGACAGAATAGAGCTGTCCTCTGACTGCAATGTCATCGTAATTGCTCCGGAGTTCCGACAGATTACCGAGCAGTTCATCCGGTTCCGCTTCGGGATAATCCTCACGGAAGCCGACCTGATAATAGTTTTTTTCATTCCAGTTGACATAGCCCTGATTATCCGTTCCGTCTGTCTCCCAGCATTGATCAATATCTCTTCTGTCAATGACCTCGATCAACTCGACATTATAGCCGTCACAGAAATAATAGTAATCCATGCATCGGCCGATTTCACTGCCCCGGCGCTCCGCCATTGTGATGACGGCCTCACCCTCTTCAAGGAACTCGAATGCCCAGTAGTGCGTTCCGCCCACGCCGGTCATCGGATAATCGGAATCCTCCTCATCGGATTCGTAGTAATTGCGATAAAGCGTAAGGATGTCTTCCGGATCGACTGAATACTCCCAGATAAATCCCGTGGAGGGATTTTCTGACTCGGAGAGCGTAATCACGGTTTCGGGCGGCACGTACTCCATCGAATTTTTTTCGGTATAGCCCACTGTTACATCATTTTCGGGCATTTTAAACTCGATGATGTATCCCTCCTGATCCGAATAATCAAGTTCAAAGTCTTCCGCTCCGTCTGCATAGAAGCTGTAATCCGTATCCGTCGCAATCATCGGAAACGACAGATGAACCGTATCCCCCGGAAGAAACCGGTGCAGATTTCCTTCACAGCGAAACATAAACTCATTGTAGTCCACATAGAAGCTTCCGTCAGGATGCTGAACAGAATCGACGGAACCGCCCTGTCCGGCAGGGTTCTGAATAGAACCAGCCGAGCCGTCCTGTCCGGCAGGATCCTGAGATCCGCTGACCGTACTGACCTGCTGCCCCGGACTCTGAGGCGGATTGACCATCCCTTCCTTGTCGAGCGGATAGACAAACCATTTCAAATATACAAATAATGCCGCTAAAAGGATCAGAATGAGAAAAATGCCAATGAACAGATTCTTCTTCATGCGCCTACTCCTCTCTCTTGATTATGCGGAGCCGACATTGCGGACGATACCGATGCTGACGTATCCCTCCACGACCGCACGCATGTCCGTACCCTCTTCACAGGTCTCCTGATAGAGGCCCTCAACCATATACCTCACCCCTCCGTTTTCAAGTTTCTGCAGACTCTTATAGGAATCGTGATAAAACGTACTCTGCGAAACACTGCGTTCGCGGAGGACCCCGCGGAATTCTTCCGCTCTGCATCCCGGGAAGTTGACATTATAGATGGTATGATTCCCCTCCGGCTTTCCGCATCGGATCAGCTCTTCCAGCACCGGCAGCAGCTGTCTGTCCGTCACTTCATGACAGGGGCAGGCCTTTTCAGAGACCGCGATCGAGAGCATTCCCTGAAAGGCACCCTCAAACGCCGCTCCGCAGGTAGCGGAATACTGGATATCACTTGCAGTGTTAAAGCCGTAATTGATCCCGCTGAGCAGGACCTCCGGTTTTTCCGGCATGACAGCCAGCGAGCCGACTCTCACGCAGTCTGCCGGTGTCCCTGTGCAGGAAAATGCATGAACGCCCTTCACCGGAAACTCCGGCACCGGATAAACATCGAGCGGATCCCTCAGCGTAATGCTGTGACTTGCCGCACTCCGCTCACCATCGGGTGCCACGACCCAGACTTCTCCCAGCGCTTTTGCCGCTTCAGCCAGTCTGATCAGTCCCTCTGCCAAAATACCGTCATCATTTGTGATTAAGATTCTCATTGTTCCTCCGGATTCATGAGACGGATCCCCGCCTGCTCATCGACACCGCTCTCCGCAAACTTCACCTGTATCATGCGCAGCGTGCCCAGCTCCGAAGCCTTTTTCTTCATCTCTCTGTGCATGATCTATCTAAACTATAGCATAAATGTTCTTATAAAAAAACAAGAAGAGCCGCCCGTAAAAGCGAGCGGCTCTTCTATATTTGTTCATTTTCAATCGAGTTAAGCTAGGATGAAACCTGACTTAGCCGAGGCAGAGCGGTGAGAAGATGATGTACATCACAACTACGACCAGAATACCGGCGATAGCCCATGCCTTTCCTGTCTTCCACGGAGTCAGATCAATTGCATGCTCATCCGGAATCTCGAATTCAACCTTTCTCGGTGCGATCTTGATCACTGCGAAGTAGATGAGGCACTGTACAAGGAAGCATACGAATACCCAGTACAGATAATGGATCTTATCAAATACTGTGAAGTAGCCGATTGCATACAGAATGATATGAACCGGTACACCGATCTTCGGTGCAAGGGAAGAAACCTTCTTGTTCAGCATACCGAAGATAACTGCGCACAGGATCGGCATGGAGAACAGTCCCCAGCACTGGTTGATGAAGTTCATGATACCGGAACCGAAGTACATGATGAACGGAGAAATTGCGATACCAAGAATACCAACAATGAGTCCGAAAATCTGGCCAACCTTTACGACCTTCTTAGCATCAGCATTCTTTCCAAACATCGGCTTCCAGATATTCAGAGAGAAGATCGTGGAAGAAGAATTCAGTACAGAGTTGAAGGAGGAAAGGATCGCTCCGAACATAACTGCTGCAAAGAAGCCCATGAGCGGCTTCGGCATTACCTGCATAACCAGAAGCGGATAAGCGGAGTCGCCATCGAAAGCTGCGCCGGAGCCTACAGAAGAAAGAACGCCTGCCTGCATCAGCTGATAAGCGATGATACCCGGAATTACGATTACGAAAACGTCAAGGCACTTGAAGAAGCCTGCCCAGATCGCACCCTTCTGTGCTTCTGCAAGGTTCTTAGCACCCAGAGAACGCTGAATGATGGACTGGTTTGTTGCCCAGTAGAACAGGTTGTTTACAAACATACCTGTGAAAAGAAGCGGCCACGGAATGAACGGAGCCATAGAGTTTGCCGGAGACCATGCATTCATCTTCTCCGGTGTAGCAGTAGCAAAATGCTTGATACCTTCAATGAATCCGCCGCCGTCAATCTGTCCGAGTGCAATAAAGCCAAGAACCGGAACAAGGAAACCGCCGATCAGAAGACCAACACCGTTGATGGTATCGGAATAAGCAACCGCCTTCAGACCACCGAATACGGAGTAAGCCATACCGATGAGACCAGTACCAACGCAGACGATCAGGATCGCTGTAAAGTAGTTGATACCGAAGAGCTCTCTGATATTAAAGATGCTCTCAAGTGCAACAGCGCCGGAATAGAGAATTGTCGGCAGCATGGTTACAACGTATGCAAACAGGAACATGATGGAGAACATACGCATTGTCGGTGTGTCGTAACGCATCTCATAGAACTGCGGGATGGTAGAGATATTTCCCTTCAGAAATCTCGGAAGCAGAACAAATGCAAGGATAACCAGTGCAAATGCGGAAGTTGCTTCCCACGCCATGGTAGCCATGGATCCGGAAAAAGCCTGTCCGTTCGTACCGACCAGCTGCTCGGCAGAAAGGTTTGTCATCATCAGAGAACCTGCGATAACGATACCCGGAAGACTGTGTCCGGCGACGAAGTATCCCTCTTCTGTATCGAGCTTTTCGTCACGTGTCTTCCACCATGACAGCACTGCTACGAAAACAGTAAAAAGGACAAACTCAATTGCTGTTAACATAAAACAATTCCTCCCTCTTTCTTTTTGGTGTGATTTTTTTCGGATGGGGTAACATCCGTCGTATATTTTATAAATAATTCATAAAATAAACAATTCGCAACCCGACCGAAAAAGCAGAAAAAAAAAGGATTTTCTTTATAAGGATTGCACAAATAGATATTCTAATTATTCTAAACACTTGACAATGAATTTACTCTGTTTCTCCCAAAAATGCCCATTTTTTGGCTTTCCTTTGTAAATATTAACAATTTATTACAAATATAATATGCGTTTTATACAAAGGTTTTTGACACGATTCAGCCGAAAATCTTTCCCCCTCTCCTGTTTCCTTTCAATGTAAAGGCATTACACTTGTGCAAGATTCCGTAGTTTTTATGTGTAAAATTGCACAATACACCTTTATTCACAACAGCTTAACGAACTTTACAAAAGATGAATCATACTTGCTTGCAAGTCGGGGAATTCCTGATTATACTCTATTCATGCAAAAATAATCGAATTGTTTTCTGCACCGCAATACACTCCTCATGTTCTCAAATAACCGGGACATGAGCCTTTGGTTATATTTTAAGGAGATTTCATGAAAAAGAAGTATTTAAGCAAACGTAAGAAATGTATTCTGACCGCCGCCACTGTTGCGCTGTTATCTTCGGTCATTCTGACCGGATGCACGGCCAAAACCACCACCGTTGTAGATTCAGAGGCAGCGGTTGTAGAGAGCACTACCGATCTCACCGGTACCTGGGTCGTACCGGGAAAGAGCTACACTCTGATCTTTCAGTCAGACGGAACGGCTTCCGAATCCGAAAAAAACAGCTCCAACACGGGCACTTATCAGTTTATGTCCCAGAATGCTTCTTTCACGATCGCAGACCGTTTTGAGAAAGTGGAGTATATCTCCTGCCTGGACGAGGACGGGAAGGTATTTTTCAGCGGCGCAGTACTCGGTGATATCATCTCCGGCTACAATGAGGAGACTGAGTTGGAACGCTATTTCGTCCGTCAGGACAGAGAGACAGTCACAGCCGAGGAAATCATCGGTGCCTGGGAGGATGTCAACGGAAATAAGTATTATGCCGTTATGAATGAAGACGGCACACTGAAGACCACAGACTGGGAAGGCACCTACGAGATTGCCGAGACTGAGGAGTACGGAACATCTCTGATCTTCCACTTCGAGGATTACGACGAGACCTATGCCGTAATTCCCTATGAAAACTATCTGTTCCTCTATCGGGAATCCACCAATAACCTCTATCAGCTTAAGCCGCAGGAAGAAGCGGCTGCTTCCGCTTCTGAAGCAACCGCATCAGAGGCTGATGAATCTGAGGCTGCTTCTGCTCAAAACTGAAAACAGCTTCGCTATTTCAGCAGCATTTTGCCTGAACATCTATTTCTTTACAGCAAAACACCGGAGCCGCAGCTCCGGTGTTT
>JAUNAN010000106.1 GCA_030527595.1 Lachnospiraceae bacterium
GGTTTCGCCGGCGGGAGACGTTTCTTCAGCCGGTGCCTCGGAAACCTGCCCGGAGCAGGCAGATAAAAGGGTCAGGGAAACTGCCGAGAGCAGAATGACAGGCAGCCTGAAAGGAATGAGTGTTTTTTTCATTGTATGGTAACCTCGCTGTGAATCAGATGGTAAATCGCAAAAGTCATATGTGCGGCAATACAAATGAGAACGGTGTATTTTTCGCATCTTCTGACACTATAGCAGGTTTGCTGCATATGAAACAACCATAGATTCTTTTATTTACAGAGCGGATCAGGCAGATCCTCCTGCCGGCGTGCACGGGTCAGAAAAAAATTTTGAATTTCACAATAATTGGTAGATAAATCGCCGAGGGTTTCTGATAAAATAGAAAACATGAATTTCATGTGCCGGAAAGAGTATCCGGCAGCAGTCGGGGATGCGGCAGTCAGATTCCGGACAGGGCGTGAAGGAAAAGCCCTGAACCTGGAAAAATACCGAGAAGACAGGCAGAGGTGACAGCATGGAAAAGAAAAAAGACAGGGCAAATTTTTCCGGAAAAATAGGGTATATTCTTGCTACGGCCGGGGCATCCGTGGGACTGGGCAATATCTGGAGATTCCCTTATCTGGCGGCGAAGTACGGCGGCGGAATTTTTATTCTGGTCTACATCATTCTGAGTCTGACCTTCGGATATACGATGATCATTTCGGAGACAGCGATCGGGCGGATATCCCGCAGGAGTCCGGCAGGTGCGTTTCCGTATTTCAGTAAAAGTGCGGGAAGCAGGATAGGAGGATGGCTGAATGCGCTCGTTCCGATCCTTGTGGTTTCCTACTACTGCGTCATCGGAGGCTGGGTGCTTCGGTATTTTGTGGAATATCTGATCGGACATGATGTGCAGGCAGCTGAGAGCGGGAATTTTTCGGCATTTATTTCCACTGCCGGCAAGCCTGAGCTCTATTTTATAATCTTTGCGGCGATGACGACTCTGGTCGTTGCCCTGGGAGTGAATGCAGGCGTAGAGCGTATCTCAAAGATCATGATGCCGCTCCTGCTTCTTCTGGCAGTCGGCATTTCCTGTTTTACAATTTCGCAGCCCGGTGCTTCGCAGGGCGTCAAATATGCCCTGATCCCTGACTTTTCCGGGTTTTCCATCAAAACGATCATCGCAGCTATGGAGCAGATGTTCTATTCTCTGTCCATTGCCATGGGAATTCTGGTCACCTTTGGCTCTTATATGAAGAAAGAGGTGGATGTGGAGCGCTCCACCCTGCAGGTGATCCTGGTAGATTCCGGTGTGGCAATTCTGGCAGTCTTAATGATCATTCCTGGGATTTTTGCATTTTCAGGCGAGAGCGCTGCGGAAACACTGCAGGCAGGACCGTCACTGCTCTTCATTTCACTCCCGGAGGTCTTTGTGAATATGCCGGGAGGAAGACTGGTCGGAACTCTGTTTTTCCTGATGGTCCTGTTTGCGGCACTGACAAGTGCCATTGCGCTCATGGAGAGTGCCGTTTCGACGATAGAGGATGAACTGCGTCTGAGCAGAAAAAAATCCAGTATGGTGATCGCAGCGATCATTCTGATTCTGGGATCGCTTGCTTCTCTGGGCTATAATGTGCTCGCAGAGACGGAGGTATTCAGCATGCAGTTCCTGGATTTCTTTGATTTCCTGGCAAATGCACTTTTGATGCCCATCGGCGCCTTTGCTACCTGCCTTCTCATTGACCGGTCAGTGAAACTGAGCAGGGTCACGGAGGAGATCACACATTCTTCTGCATTTCGAGGAAGAAAGATCTACGAGATCACAGTCCGCTATGTGGCACCGGTCTTTCTCGTTGTGATCCTTGTCTGTTCCGTACTGACAACACTCGGTATTCTTCATATGTAAGGCTGTCATGTCCTTTAGGGAGAAAAGCGGATCCTGTGGTCACGCCTTGCCTTGACGGATATACGGTCGCATACCTTTAAGCGCAGTGCGGATCCGGCAGAACGCCCGGAAGCGCCGCTTTCGATCAGGAAAAAAAGAATTTCAGGATTTCCGCATGCGCCAGATCGATCTGCTTGGGATTGCGGAAGCGGTGATCGGCACCATCTGCGGCGATCAGCTCGATGACATTGTTTTCCGCAAATTCGACTGCATCCCTGTACGGGATGATCTCATCCTCTGTACCGTGAATGATCAGAAGGTCATCTGCAAAATCCAGAAATTCCCGTTCCCGGATGTCATTGGCCTTTAATTCCTCCAGATAGCTTTTATTGATCTTTACAAGGCGGTCAAAGCCGACGAGGGCATCCTTTCCCTTTTCGAGGAGGAGTTTATTTTCCTCTGTCATGATCGTATTCATGAGAGAATCATAGATGCTGACTGCGGGGCAGCGGAGGGCGATCTTCCGGAAGGGGCTGCCGTGCTCTGAGATATACTTGAGAACGAGGTAGCCGCCGAAGCTTGTGCCGTAGTAGTAGATATCTTCGGTCTGCCAGGTCCTTTGAATATACGCAAGGACCAGAGTGAGATAAGTGTCACAGTCTGTGAGAGTCAGCTTATTGCGGGCGTCATTTCCGTGGCAGGGCCAGTCAAATGCAAGAACAGCCGTTGTCTTGTACTTGGAGATCGTCTGCTCCGCAAAGCGTGCACATGCGCGGGTGTCTTTATGACCGCCGAATCCGTGTCCGAAGACCACGATCCGCTTGATATTGTGAATATCCCTGCAGTAGATCTTGCAGCGGATGCTCAGCTTCTGTTCATTGATGTCAAAATATTTTTCCATAAGAGATCTTCTTTCATGATCTTGATATTGAGCAATATCAGAATGAATGGTGATGCGTGCCTGCCTGCGAGGGCAGGCACAGTGTTTTTATTTTACAACAAATCAGGCATGGATATCCAAAGAAAAGTGCAATATAATGATTTGTAATACAGATTAATAAAAGAAAGAGGTTTTTTAGATATATGGCGATCACGCAGGAAATGATCAACAGGATCAACGAATTGTATCATAAATCCCAGGCAGAAGGTCTGACGGCAGAGGAGCTTGAAGAGCAGAAAAAGCTGAGACGCGCTTATATTGACGCGGTCAAGGGCAATATCAGCTCTCTTATGTATACGGTGGATACGGTCAATGAGGACGGCAGCATCACGAATGCAGGTGAGGAGCATGCCGCAAGGATGAAAAAGAAGCAGTGATAAAAGAGAGGTAACAGATCTTGAAGTCAACATTAAGACGAACATGGGCAGAGATCGATCTGGATGCTCTGGAGCATAATTATCGTACGCTGCGTGCGCGGATCGGCGTGGGTGTGAAATTTCTCGGAGTTGTGAAAGCGGATGCCTACGGTCACGGCTCTGTTCAGGTTGGAAGAAAGCTGGAGAAGCTGGGTGCGGATTATCTGGCAGTCAGCAGCATCGATGAGGCGGTAGAGCTGAGGGAAAACGGCATTGTGCTGCCGATCCTCATTCTCGGACATACGCCGAAGGATCAGGTGAAGAAGCTGATCGAGATGCACATCACGCAGGCTGTCACCTGTAAGGCAAAGGCTCTGGAATACAGCAAAGAGGCTTCCAGAATCGGAAAAAATCTTCGGGTGCATATCAAGGTGGATACCGGAATGTCAAGACTGGGCTATCTCTGTGACGGGGAGGGCTTTGAAAACGGGGTCGACGGAATCGTTGAGGCGTGCAGACTTCCGGGACTGGAGGCAGAGGGCATCTTTACTCATTTTGCGCTCTCCGATACAGATGACCCGCACGGAGTGGAATACACAAAGAAGCAGTTTTCGCTTTTTACCAGCGTGATCCGTGAGACGGAAGAGAAGTGGGGGCAGAAGTTTGCCCTTCGTCACTGCGCAAATACCGGTGCAGTGGCAAATTATCCGGAGACTTTTCTTGATATGGTGCGTCCGGGACTGCTGCTTTACGGGTATGGAGAATATGCGGAACCGCTCGGGTTAAAGCCGGTCATGTCTGTCAGGACGACGGTCAGTACGATCAAAATTTATCCGGAGGGGACGCCGATCAGCTACGGCGGCACCTATGTCACAGATAAGACGACCAGGGTCGGTGTGCTGCCGATCGGTTATGCCGACGGATACCTTCGCTGTCTCTCTAACAAGTGGCATATGATGACTGAGGACGGAGCGGTCAGACAGGTAGGCCGCATCTGCATGGATATGTGCATGGTGGATCTGACCGACTGCCCGAATGTGGAAGTGGGCTCCGAGCTGGAGGTATTCGGCACAGAGAATTCGATCAACGAAATGGCGGAGACCGCAGGCACCATTCCCTATGAGATCACCTGTGCAGTCAGTAAGCGCGTGCCGAGAAAATATATGGCCGGCGGCGAGGTGCAGGAAGAAGAGCTTCTGTTAAGAGGTCTTTGATCAGAAAATGAAAACACAGCGAATTTCGCCGCTGCCCGATTCTTTTTCGCATGCAGCAGATTAAATTCGGTTGTGTTTCCATTTTTCATACTGGAGTAGTATAATATACATTATCCCGAGATATGGGAAGGATTCAATAATTTCAGGATAATAATCAGAAAGGTACTGTGTGCCATGTTTATCAGCAAAGAAACCGATTATGCAATTCGTATCATCCGCAGCCTGTCCGATGGTAAGCTGCATTCTGTGAATGATCTTGTGGAGTCCGAGATGATTCCAAAGCAGTTTGCTTACAAGATCACAAAAAAGCTTGAAAAAGGCGGCTATATCAGAATTCACAGAGGCGTAAAGGGCGGATGCGAGCTGAGTAAAGAACCGGAAAATATCAGTGTAAAGGATATTATTCTCGCGATCGAGGATCGCGTGGAGGTTTCCCACTGTATGGAACCGGGTTATGCATGTCCCTGGAAGGACAGTCACGGAATCTGTACCGTCCATAATAAGCTGGGAGAAATTCAGGGACAGGTCAATCAGCTTCTGGAGGGATATTCCATGGCGGATCTGCTCAGTAAGGATGTCTGACAGCCCGGAGCGGGAGGTGAAATTATGAGTAAACTGTATTGTGCAAACTGCGGAAATTCACTGGATGAAAATGCCCTGTTCTGCGGGAGCTGCGGAGAGAAAGTAAAGTTTCATCCGACAGCGGATCAGCTGGTGGATGAGAATGCAGCCGCCGGAGAAAAACCGGTGATTTCCGAAATTGCATTTGATAAGAATCCCTATGAGGACCGCTTTTATGCAGAGGAAGGAAATGAGCCGTATGAATACGAGGACCCCTATCAGGAGGAGGACTTCGGGGGTGCGGCAGGACCTTACGGAAACGGAAACCGGAAAAACCATCTTCCGGTTCTGCTCATTACTGCAGGAGCGGCAGCGGTGGCTGTGCTGGTTCTTTTGATCGCGAGCCTCGGCGGAAAGTCCGTGAAAACTTCATCCGGCAATCAGAATGGTCAGAATACAACTTCGACAGGAAGTGCCGCCAATACGCATGCTGCCGGAAGCGAGGACGTAGAGGGAACACGCAGAATGGTTACTGCGCGTGCAGAGGAAGTAAAAACGATCTACGCACAGCAGATTGCAAGCTATAATGACGACAGCGACAGCGAGGTCAGGCGTGTCGATGATACGACCTGCTATTATGTGGATAAGAATCTTGTGGAGGTAGATGTTCCCAAAGGACATAACGGCTCTCCGTATCACTGTGAGTATTATTACAGAGGAGGGGACGTCTATTATATCCGTGTTTATGAGACGATAAATGAAATCACAGAGCTGTATTATGAAAACAGAGTGCTCGTCGGATGGAGAGACCCGCAGGGATATTTCCACGATGCACAATCTGATGCGGACATTTATCAGCAGTGGAATATTTACGTTGACGAGTCTCGGAATACGTACAATTACTACGAAAACACGGAGACAAATACTCAAAATACAGAGTATATCCTTGTAAACAGCGCTTCCAAATACCTCAGTGCGGTAGATGTTCAGAATCTGTCCGCAGAGGAGCTTCGCCTTGCAAGAAATGAAATTTTTGCAAGACACGGAAGAACCTTCCGCGATGCCGAGCTGCAGAGCTACTTCGATTCATGCTCCTGGTATTCCGGAACAGTGGATCCGGATACCTTCGACAGTCAGAAGGGGAACATCCTTTCCGCTGTCGAGCAGGCAAATCTGGCGCTGATCCAGGAGATGGAGAACTCCGGTAAAGTGACATCAACGGCAGCGCAGGATGCGGCCGAGGCGGAAGCGAAGGAAATGGCAGAGATCGCCTCCGAGGCGGAAGCTGAGAGCACAGCTGCACCGGCAGAGAGCACAACG
>JAUNAN010000107.1:0-5012 GCA_030527595.1 Lachnospiraceae bacterium
CCCGGCATCTGCCGGTCAAATGAAACATCCTCTTATCCCAGCATCTGCTGGTCAAATGAAAACAAAACCTCATTGATCTCAAAGATATTGTAATTCTTCTTGCGGATAAAGTATTCGATGATGATGTCGAACTTATTGGCATGAGACAGTGCGTATCCGGCCTTACGCAGCAGCTCCTCTGTCTCGGTCAGATTCAACTCCAGCGCAATGGCAAAGGCAATTGCCGTCTGCTTCTTCGGCTTATAATTCCGGTCACTCCGAATCTTCGAGAAGAGCTTTCTGTCAATATTTGCCCGCTTGTAACACGTACTGTCCTTAATGCCTGCCTCATCTATTTTCCGAAGAAGCATCTCGGAGAAGCTCTCGTCGATATCATCCAGCATTTCATCAAGAGATAACTGTGCCAACTGGACGTTTTTGCCGGTTGCGGCATTGCATGCCTCCTTCGGAAGCGCCCCGTATCCGGCATTATCTGCATCCGGGGTCTCTGCTTCGAAGCCTTCGTAACAGGCATTCAATTCCTCCGCCTCAAAAGCGGAACTGCTCTCCATATTATAAAAGAGAGACATCCGCTCCTGTCTGCGATCCACCGTATCCCCATGTTCGGCGACATAGTTGTCATCGATAAATTCCTGCACCTCGGCAAATAATTTTTCGCCTATCTGAACGGCATTACGATCAAAGACCACGATTCGGACGTCCATTTCATTTTCAAGAAGGAATTCACTGATGGCAGATACCGCTGCCTGTAATGCCTCTCCCTTCGGATAACCGTAGATGCCCGAGGAGATCAGCGGAAATGCAATGCTCTCGCACTTGTACTCCTTCGCAAGCTCAAGGGAAGTCCGATAGCAGGACTCGAGAAGCTCGCGCTCACCGCGATTACCGCCCTGCCAGACAGGCCCCACTGTGTGAATGACGTAGCGGGCATGCAGGCGGTAGGCTTTCGTGATCTTTGCACTTCCGGTCTTGCAGCCGCCCAGCGTCCGGCACTCTTCAAGAAGCTCGGGACCTGCGGCACGATGAATGGCACCGTCCACGCCGCCTCCTCCGAGAAGAGATTCCTTTGCGGCATTTACGATTGCATCAACAAACTCCTTTGTGATGTCATTTCTCACTATGCGAAGTGCCATGATTGTATCCTCCTTGTTAATATTCCGAATTGTCATCACGCCCCGATGATAGAATCCATCAGGCAGTCTCTGCGCTGCTGCTTTCGACTTGCTTAGGCTCCCCTTTTCTGCTTCCATGCATCGGTTTTAATATGACAATATTGCCGAAAAAGCAACATCAGCCGGTATCAAAAGAAACCGGCTGATGTTTGATTCTTACAATATTTTCTTACTGCTTCATGCTCTCTGCCATCGCAGCGATGATCTCTACCGCCTTATCGTAGCCGATGCAGCCGGTATCCAGGCAGATATTATAGTCCTTAAAATCTCCCTGATCATGTCCCGTGTAGGTCTTGTAATAGCCGGCACGCATATTATCACGCTTAGCGATATATCTCTTAAGCTCCAGAGTTCCGTTCTCTCCCAGCTCCGCAGCTCTCTTTGCTCGCTGATCGATATCCGCATACAAAAATACGGAGAGATTCGGAATGCCTACTTTTTTCAGAAGCGCATTGGCGCAGCGGCCGATGATGATGCAGGGACCTTCCTTCGCGAGATTCAGGATGACTTCCTCCTGTGCACGCTGGATCACATCCGTCTCACTCTCATAGGTGACCGGCGCAAAGATGCTCATAAAGTGCATCGTGCGGTTTACCTGCTCGCCTGCCTGCTTGATGTTTTCCTCGGAGATACCGCTCTCCTCGGCTGTCTTTTTCATAATATCCTTGTCGTACCACGGAATGCCGAGCTTCTCGGACAGTCCCTTTGCGACAGATCTTCCGCCCGCACCGTACTGACGGCTGATGACGATCACCGGATACTTCTTATCTGCTTCGCTCATAGCTTTTCTCCATTCATTGCAAATGAAAAAACATTTTGTACGTTTCCAAATATGCCTCAGGCTGCGACTGTGTTTCTGCCCTTCATGTACTGCCATGCAAATCCGACAGCGATCAGCACGATACCGACAATATCGGTCATGGCTGTTGCCTCAAGAAGCATCAATCCGCCGGCAGCCATCATCAGACGAACCAGTACGTTCATATTTGTCTTCAGATAGCCCTCGATCGCAGCGCAGACGCCGAAGACACCGACAATAGAGGTGACGGCGATCTGAACGACCTCAAGCACCGTCGCATTGATCAGCAGCATAGCCGGGCTGAAGCAGAATACATACGGTACGATGAAGAGAGCGATCGCCAGCTTGGATGCATTGAATGCCGTCTTCATCGGGTTTGACTTCGCGATCGCGGCACCCGCGTAGGCCGCCAGCGCAACCGGCGGTGTAATATCCGCAACGATACCGAAGTAGAATACGAAGAAGTGTGCCGCAATAACCGGTACGCCCATACGGATCAGGATCGGTGCAGTCGTTGCTGCCATGATGCAGTAGGTAGCCGTGGTCGGCACACCCATACCCAGAACGATGCAGCAGAGCATTGTCAGGAACAGCGCAATGATCAGATGACCGTTTGCCACGGAGATAATGCCGTTGATCAGTTCGTTGGCAAGACCTGTCATGGTGATAGTACCGGAAATGATACCGGCAACACCGCAGGCAGCCGCAACTGTAATACTTCCTCGTCCGCCCGCCTCAAGCGCATCGATGAGCTTGGACGGTGTAATGCGGTTTTCCTTATCAAAGAGGCTGACGACGATGGACAGAACAATTGCCAGAGAAGCAGCTCTCTGCATCGTCATGTAGTTGCCTGCGACCCAGACGACCAGCATCACCAGCGGAAGAAGCAGATATACCTTTCTGATCAGCTTCGTGAAGACCGGAAGCTGTTCCTTCGGAATACCAGAAAGGCCTGTCTTCTTTGCCTCCAGATGTACGGAAATAAAAATACCCAGGAAGTAAAGGATAGCCGGAAGGATCGCACGTCCCAGAATATCGGAGTAGGGAACGCCGATGAAGTCCGCCATCAGGAAGGCTGCAGCACCCATGATCGGCGGCATGATCTGTCCGCCTGTGGAAGCAGCTGCCTCAACTGCGCCGGCAAATTCCGGCTTGTAGCCTGTGTCCTTCATCATCGGGATGGTAACCGCACCGGTCGTTACTGTATTTCCTACAGAAGAACCGGAAACCATACCACAGAGTGCGGAAGAAATAACCGCAACCTTTGCCGGACCGCCTGCGAAGCGTCCTGCTGCACAGTTAGCCAGGGAAATGAAGAAATTGGAGATACCGGTACGCTCGAGGAAAGCACCGAAGATGATAAACACGACGATGTATTTCGAGCAGACATTTACCGGTGTCGAGAAAATACCTTCCTTTGTGTAGAACAGGTTGCGGATCAGATACTTAATACGTCCGAAGAATTCCGGATTGGTAAGTCCGTAACCAAGCGCATAGATCAGGAATACTGCCGCAACGATCAGAATCGGCGTACCTACGCAGCGTCTTGTGAGCTCGATCAGAGCGAGGACGCCGACGATACCGATGATGATCTGGTAGGTCTCAAAACGGGTACCCTGGTTGACGATTGTGTTCGCATTGAAGGTGTAGTAGAAAAATGCACCCGCACCCAGCACCATGATGATCACATCGTACCACGGAATATAGTTTTCCTTCTGCTCACCCTTCTTTGCCGGATAGGTCAAAAAGCCCATAACAATAATGGCACCGAGGAAGGATGTCAGTCTGATCTCCTCAAGAAATGTAGCAAACAGCGTGACCCAGATGCACCACAGGGAGAACGCTGCCGTAACAAAGCGGATGACCTGCTTCGGCTTTCCGGTCCAGACGCGGATATTGCTCTCGCGGTCATACTTTCTCATGACCGCATCTACGTCGTTCCGTACAGTTGTGTTCATATTTTCACTCATATGCAGTCCCTCCTTATTCCGTTGCTACTGTGATGCCCTGCTCCGCATAGTACTTTGCGGCACCGGGATGGAAAGGAGCGGCCATACCCTCTGTTGCATTCTGCAGAGTCAGCTCTTCGCCCTTTGCGTTCTCGAGGGCGATTTCCTCTGTATGATCAAAGATAGCGGCTGTCATTTTATAGACGGTTTCCTCATCCAGATCCGCGGAAACGATGACGGTAGCCTTAACGGAAATCGTCTGGACCGCCTCATTCTGTCCCGGATAAGTACCTGCCGGAATCTCCTGGGCAACATAGTACGGGCATTCTGCGATGACGGAATCGCGAAGCTCACCGTCAATATTGATGAGATAAACGCCGTTTGTGGTAGCAAGCTCGGTGATGGCTGTTGTCGGCGCACCTGCCACGATAAAGGCGGCATCGATCTTGCCGTCCTTCAGAGACTCCTTGGAATCCTCAAAGCTCTGATACTGCGGCTTGATGTCGTCAATGGTCAGTCCCGCACCTGCGAGAACATCGATCGCGTTGAAGTAAACACCGGAGCCTGCCGCACCGATGGAAACGCTCTTGCCCTTCAGATCCGCAACGGAGGTGATCGAGGAATCCATCGTGATCAGCTGAACCGTCTCTGCATAGAGACCGCCCAGAACACGGAAATCCTTAGTCGCACCATCCGTCTCAAAGGACTTTGTTCCGTCCCAGGCATACGCCATAACGTCGGACTGGGTAAATCCGAGCTGGAAGTCACCGTCTCCGATGGACTGAATGTTAACTTTGGAGCCGCCTGTGGATACAGCTGTTACCTTTACGCCTGCATAATTTGTAATATACTGCGCAATGACACCGCCGTAAGAATAGTAGGTTCCTGCCGTACCGCCTGTTCCGAACATCGCACGTGAGCTGGTGGAACCACAGCCCGCAAGAAGCGCGATGGAGCAGACAAGAGCAAGTACTACTGACAGCATACGTCTGATTTTCATAGTATTACCCCTCTCTAAAAAATAGTTTGACCAGTTTATTATATATGAATAATCGCATTTCAGCTACCGGGTTTTGAGATAAATGACAACAC
>JAUNAN010000107.1:5112-6249 GCA_030527595.1 Lachnospiraceae bacterium
CTCACTGCCCCTTTGCAATGTGTATTGATTCTATTCAGCGCCCTTGTGCTTCAGCACAGCAAGCACCGTCATTAAAAGAAGCTTAATATCCAGACCGACTGTCCAATTCTGGATATAGGCTTCATCCAGTCTCACGACCTCCTCAAAATCCGTAATATCCGACCGTCCCGTTGCCTGCCACATTCCGGTGATTCCCGGCCGCATGCAGAGACGGATACGATGATTTTCCGAGTAGTGCTCCCACTCATCCAGAGTCGGCGGTCTCGTTCCCACGAGAGACATATCCCCCTTCAGCACATTCAGAAACTGCGGAAATTCATCCAGAGAGGTCTTTCGGATAAAATTGCCGATCCCCTTCGGCTTTCCGTTCTTATCCTTCTTCTCAGAACCGATGATTCGGGGATCATCATCCATCTTGAACATCAATCCCTGCATCTTGTTCTGAGACATCAGCTCCGCCTTCCGGGCATCCGCATCCCGGTACATAGAGCGAAACTTGTACATCTTAAACACACGTCCGTTCCTGCCCACTCGGTTCGATGCATAGAACACCGGTCCGGGATCCGCGAGCTTGATCTGCGGCGCGATAAAGATATAAATGAGTCCCGTGATCAGAAGACCCACGATTCCGCCCATAATATCCAGTGTCCGCTTTAAGAACCACTGCATGGCCGAGACCTCGCGCAGCTTATGGGTCGCAACCACATATCTGCCGCACATCTCGATCACTGTGAAATGCGAGTCCTCCGACTCCGAGGGCTTCATCATGACGTGGTGGGTCGTGATGCCCATTTTTTCAAAATGTCCCTCCATCACAGTCTGCAGATCCTGATGATGCCGCAGATCCATGAGCACCTCATCGACCCAGTTGTGAGTGGCGTACTCAACGGCATCCATGTGACTGCCGAGTACCGGCACATCTCCGATGAAATTGCCGTTGTCCGTCTCCGGATCATAGTCGATGAGGAACAGTCCGATGACCTTAAACCTCGCGTACAGATCTCCCTGTACATTTTCAAGTGTCTTCTCCGCTCTGGCTCTTGAGCAGAGCACGATCATGACATTTTCCTTAATAGCATCATTTTTCAGATACCGGCGTCTCAGGACCCGCTTCCAGATCACCCGGCCGCACAGCCC
>JAUNAN010000108.1 GCA_030527595.1 Lachnospiraceae bacterium
CATCCATGTGTTCCGCCTAGTTCAATGATGTGTCCAGGATTCTGGGTACATATCACTTCCGAAGCGGTTTTTTTATTGTGCGTCGGTACCGACCCCATTTCGGCACCGATGCTTTGTAGAAGTAGAGATTAAGAAAGCGTCTTTAAGATCCAGTCAACATCGTTTGTTGTTTTCATTTTCTCAAGGACCTCTTCATCCTCGAGTGCTTCGCAGATCTTGGAAAGAAGTTCCAGATGCTCATCGCCGATACCGGCAATTCCGATGACCAGCTGAGCCTTTTCTTCACCGAAGTCTACGCCTTCAGGATACTGTGTAAAGACGATTCCCGTCTTCTTGACAGTTCCCTTTGCCTGTGTTGTTCCGTGCGGGATCGCAAGTCCCATACCCATGTAAGTTGTGACAAGCTTCTCGCGATCGAGCATTGCATCTACATATGCCGGCTCTACGCAGCCCTGCTTCACCAGAAGCTCACCGGCTCTGCGGATCGCTTCTTCCTTTGTTACCGGTGCAAGGTTCAGCGCAACACCGTCTGCGTTGATCACTTCTTTCTTGATTGCGTTCTGTACGGTCTTCTGAATCGGTTCTGTGATGCCTGCCGCTGTATCATTGGTAATGGCGGAATCACCGGTTGTCAGCTGCATGAAGAGATCATCAAGGTTCGGATCTGCAAGGAAGTTGCCGATCGTGACCAGCTGAGCCTGCGGAGCGGACTTTCTTGCACGTTCCTGCAGCGTTGTCTGTACGACTGCAATGTCGCAATCTGCCGGAATGTTATCAACAGAAGTATTGATAACTGTCAGATCCGGACGGCTTGCCTTCAGTCTGTTGCGGAACTTTGTTGCGCCCATTGCGGAAGATCCCATGCCGGCATCGCAGGCAAACACGATCTTCTTTACTGCAGACAATTCCTTGACACCGTCAAGCTGTACGCCTGCGGATGCGGTGCCCTTTGCCTGAGCCTTCATATCAGACATCTGCTTCTGTGCATCATCAAGATTCTTGGAGCCTGCCATTCTGACGATCGGGCTTGCAATCAGGAAAGAGATCACGGTTGCAATAAGTACACCGACCAGAGTAACTACCATCTTATCCTTCGGGCACATAGACATAAATGCGATAATGGAACCCGGAGAAGCCGGTCCCTTAAGACCGCAGCCCATCAGGACAAACCAGAAGATCGCTGCAATGTTGCCGACGATCGGAGCGATGATCACGATCGGATTCATCAGAATGTACGGGAAATAAATTTCATGAATACCGCCGAAGAGGTGGATAATGATCGCACCCGGAGCGGAATCCTTTGTCATCTTGTCCTTGGAGAAAAGCATGTAGGCGATCAGGACTCCGAGACCCGGTCCCGGATTTGCCTCCAGCATGTACATAATGGACTTTCCTGTCGCAGCCGCCTGTTCAGCACCGATCGGGGTGAAGATACCGTGGTTGATTGCGTTGTTCAGGAAGAGAACCTTTGCCGGTTCGATAAAGATCGCTGCCAGCGGAAGCAGTCCGTGGTTAATGAGAACATCCACACCTGCTGTCAGAACCGCAAGAATTGCAGTCATAACCGGTCCGATCAGGTAGTAGCCGATGATCGCTACGATCATACCCAGAATACCGATCGAGAAGTTGTTGATCAGCATCTCGAAGCCTGCCGGCATATGTCCTTCCATAGCCTTGTCAAACTTCTTGATCACCCAGCCGGCGAAGGGTCCGATCACCATCGCGCCCATGAGCATCGGCTGTCCGTCCGTACCGCCGACGCCGGCAATACAGCCCATAACAGCGATCGCACCCATGACCATGCCTCGGTCACCAGCAATCAGCTTTCCGCCCTGTCCCGCAATCAGGATCGGGAGCAGATAATAGAGCATGTATGGCTGGATGGATGCAAGTCCCGCATTCGGGATCCATCCGTCCGCAATAAACAATGCGGTAATGAAGCCCCATGCGATGAAAGCTCCGATGTTCGGCATGACCATTGCCGACAGAAATTTACCAAATTTCTGAACTCCCTGTTTCATGTCTTCCTCCTCAAATGTGTAAGATAGTTGATGCTGCTTCTTATCACCGGTCCGCTGCTGTTCTCGCTGTCACATCCGCCGGTGTCTGATACTGTTTTATAAAACGGTCACTCCCGCTGATACGGCATCTCTCAGAAATTCCGCTGTCAGCTCGTCATCCGATACGATGATATCGACATCTTCCAGATTACAGATAGAAAAGATCCCTCTTGTATCTATTTTCGATGAATCCAGCAGAATGACCTTCAGATCGGCATTCTTCAGCGCAGCCTGCTTCAGCTTTGCCTCCTCGGAAGCTCCGCAGGTGAAGCCTGTCTCTTTGCTGTAGCAGGTGATTCCCATGAATACAATATCGAAGTTTACTGCTTCCAGCTCTTTGATTCCTTCAATCCCGCAGACGCTCATGCTGTATCGGTTCAGCGCCCCTCCCGGAATCGTGACCTTAGGCTGCGTGAGCTTTGCCAGCTCCATCGCACAGCTGAGTCCCGTCGTATAGATGATCTGAGGCTGATCCGGAAAATTTCTTGCCATCATAGTGGTCGTGCTTCCGGAATCCAGATAGACCGAGGTATGCGGCTTGAGGAGCGTGATCGCCTTCTCTGCTATTTTCTGTTTCGCAGATATATTTCTAACCGCTCTTTTTCCGAACAGATCATCCGTACCCATGACCACGTTTACGGATTTCGCACCGCCGTGAACACGGACGATCTTCTTTTCCTCATCTAAGATCTTCAGATCTGTTCTCAGAGTCATCTCAGAGACATTTGAAAATTCCGTTTTCAGCTGATTAAAGCTGATATTTCCTTTTTCATTGACGAAGGCAACGATCGCCTCCCGTCTTGTTTCCATACTGTCCATTCGACCTCCTCCTCTCTGCCTTCAGAGAAATGCTCCCGCAAGGAGGGGAGAGGCAGGATCTCCGACCGGAAATCCTGCCGTTTTTTCATTTTCAGGCTTCCACGAAATTAGCGAGCAGATATTCTTCTGCATCCGGGCACCACAGTCCCTGATGTGCATCCACGATATCAGCAAGTGCCGTATATCGTGCATCACCGGTCTCTTCAGCTCTTGTGCGAAGATCTGTCAGTGCAACCAGCGGCATGGAAAGATGCGTATAAATCAGCTTCTTGCCGCCCGGAATCTTCGGAAGATTCAGTGTCGTCTCCGCAGCGGCATCGAGACCTCCGATATGTGTTACCATAACTGCCGGATTGATGCGCTTTGCTGCCGTCAGCTCAAGAGACTCGATCATGTCTGCCGTGTTGCCGCCTGTCGTTCCCATCACGTGTGCAGAATTGTAATGCACATCATAGAAGTTCATCTTTGCGCTGAACTGCTTGTCTGTAGGTCCTGCAAAGAAGTTCAGGCAGCCGTCTCTTCCGAGGATGGCACTGCTCTGCTCAACAACCGCAGCAACCGGTGCATAGCAGAGAACATCATCGAAGCCGTCGCCGTTAGTCATTTCACGGAGATAAGCGACCGGATCCTCCTTGTCGCCTGTATTGACAAAGTAAAGATCAATACCCGTCTCTTCCTTAATTGCCTTCGGCGGGAAGAGCTCCTCTGCGCGTGCCAGACGTTCTGCATTGATGTCCGTCACAACGACCATGCCCGGGGTGACATCTCTGTGCAGTGCATAGGTAAGAGCACCCAGTCCCATCGGGCCTGCGCCTGCCATAATGGCAAGTCTTCCGCCCTTTTTGATGCCCATCTCGTGAGTATAAACTCCCATCTGTGTATGATAAGCAGCATTCAGAGCGCCGATGCTGCAGGAAAGCGGTTCCGCAAGAGAAGCCTCATAGTATGCTCTGCCCTTATACTCAAGCAGGCATCCAAGCTCCATAGCCTCTGCGGGAATAATGCAGTAAGTTGCATCGCCGCCAAAGAATTCATAGGAATATCCCGGAGACCACATCGTTCCCTTGTAGTTCAGAGCCGGCTGGAGAGTGAATTTCATTCCGGGCTTAAACTGATCCTGATGTGCCTTTCCTACCTTTACGATATCTCCCGCAAACTCGTGTCCCATGATTGCGGGATGCTCTGCTACATCCGGGTGAACTCTCTTGTGCTCTGTTCCGAGGATCGCACACTTGTAAGTAGACATGCAGATGGAATCGGAAATGACTTTTACGAGAATCTCATCGTCCTTGATCTCCGGAAGTTCAAATTCCTCAAGGCGAAGATCATTTGCTGCATGAAGTCTGACTGCCTTTGCTTTCATTTTGAAAACTCTCCTTTCAAAATTTTAGTAAAATGGGGGCTTTTTCTGTTCTAAATTGTTGTTTCAACTGTTAAATAAAATATAGCACTTTTGTTTCAAAAGTGTCAATCGTCAAAGCAACAAATTACGGGAGGCGTTTTTGGTAAAAATGCTGTTAAAATAACAGCGTGAAAAAAGGAGGTACGGAATTTCTTCCGTACCTCCTTTTTTATAACTATTATTTTGGTATTCCGGTCAGACCAGCCCGGTCGTCTCATCGAGTCCCAGCATGATATTCATGTTCTGAACTGCTGCACCGGACGCACCCTTGCCGAGATTGTCAAAGAGAGCCGTCACGCTTGTCTGATCCTCATGTCCGCAGACGTTGATCTCCAGCATATTTGTTCCGGCAAGCTTTCCGGCATAGAGCTTTGCATCCTGTTCGCCGAAGGGCACAACCTTCACAAACCGCTCGTCCGCATAATATTCCTCAAGAGCCCTGCAGATCTCTTCTGCTGTCGGATTTCCCTTAAGCAGACGGTTCTGCAGCATGATCGTAGTTGCCATTCCCTTATAGTAGTCATCAACTACCGGCATAAAGACCGGTGCATGAGAAAGTCCCGTCATCTTAGTCATTTCCGGTACATGCTTGTGTTTCAGTGTAAGACCGTAGATTCCGGGCGTAGAAAGGAGTTCCTCTCTTCCCTCTGCCTCATAGTCCGCGATCATCTTCTTTCCTCCGCCGGAATATCCCGTCAGAGAATAACACGCTACCGGATAGTCTTTCGGCAGAAAGCCCATTCTTACGAGGGGTGCGGTTGTGGAAATGAGACCTGTCGCATGGCATCCAGGATTGGCAACACGCTTACTTCCCGCAATGGCAGCACGCTGTTCTTTTGAGAGCTCCGGGAATCCGTAGTCCCATCCGTCTGCTGTGCGATGCGCAGTCGACGCATCGATCACACGCACTTTCGGATCTTCAATGAGAGAGACTGCTTCGATCGCACCTGCATCAGGCAGACAAAGAAATACTATGTCCGCTGCATTCAGGAACTTTTTCCGTTCCTCCAGGTCATGGCGCTTGTCTTCGTCGATACGAAGCAGCTCCAGATCATCACGCTGGCCGATCCGGTCATAGATCTGCAGACCGGTCGTACCGCTCTGACCGTCAATATAAACCTTTGTTTTCATGTTCATCTGTTTCCCCGGTCATTTAGCCCTGGAGCTTCTCGCGAATCGGGCCTGCGACTGCCTCGCACTCCTCATCTGTTGTCAGTTTCTTCAGATTCGGATCCATTGCGAAGATGCCTGCCCACTCAAATCCGTCTTTATACTTCGGTACGAGATGCATGTGCATATGTCCTGCGGTATCTCCGTATGCACCGTAATTGATCTTGTCCGGGCTGTAGATGTCATGAATTGCCTGTGCAACCTTTGCCACATCATCAAAATAACCTGCTCTCTGCTCAGGTGTCATCTCTGTCAGCTCGGAAACATGCCACTTTGCTGCAACGATGCATCTGCCGGGATGAGACTGCTCCTTAAAAATATATACCTTACTGGAAGGAAGGTCACATACCTTATATCCAAACTTTGCTACGAGCTCACCTTCTGCGCAATAAGAGCAATCCGGATGCTCTGCCGCCATATTTGCCATGTCTAAGTCCTCCTTTTGATTTGGTTAAATACACATGAAATGCCATTCATAAGCATTGTCTGTATTTTACCACATTCCTCTGCAGTTCTGCATCCCTTCTCTTATCTGACAGGAGAATTCTTATATATCTCCGCTCGCCTGAAGACTGATGTGATTCACGTATGTTTCCCCCTGCACCTTTTGTAGATACGCGGTGCGGGGATTTGCTGAAATTCTGCTTTCCCCTGCACCATTTCTGGATGGGCGGTGTGGGGCTTTGCGGATGTCCTGAGTGTCCGTGCGCGAGTTCTCGTTGGGGGGTGCGGGGCGTGGCGGGTGTGCTGATGTTGCCGGCTGTATTTCTGGTT
>JAUNAN010000015.1 GCA_030527595.1 Lachnospiraceae bacterium
TCCTATGGATCGTTTTTTTATCAAGTGTGCAACTTCATTTTACAATCGGCGATCAGATTTGTTCAGTGCCCTCGCTTATTATACTTTTTCAGCTCCCTCACTTATTATACCTTTTCGGCGCCCGAGCAGAGGTAATTAATAAACTGCTGAGCCGTTCTTCCGGACACGCCTCCGTTCTGTACGCCCCACTTACGAGCCTCTGCGACAAGCTCCTCGTCCGTAAGCTTAATCTCGGGATGCCTCTTTGCCAGCGTTGTCACGATATTGAAGTAATCCTTCTGTTCCGGCTTATAGTAGCCGATAGAGCAGCCGAATCTTGCCACCAGAGAGAGCTTCTCCTGAATCGTATCAGATCTGTGCATCTCATCATCCGAGCGGTCGCTTCTGTCATTCCAGGTCTCGCGGATCAGATGTCTGCGATTAGAGGTTGCATAGATCAGCACGTTGTCCGGTTTTGTCTCAAGACCGCCCTCGATCACTGCCTTCAGGTACTTATACTCGATCTCAAACTCCTCAAAGGAGAGATCATCCATAAAGATCACAAACCGGTAATTGCGGTTCTTGATCTCGGAAATGATGCTCGAGAGATACTTGAACTCGTGCTTGTATACCTCGATCATACGCAGTCCCTGGGGATAATACTGATTCAGGATCGCTTTGATGCTGGTGGATTTTCCGGTTCCGGCATCTCCGTAGAGCAAAACATTATTTGCAGGCCTTCCCTGAACAAAGGCCTCCGTGTTGTGTATCAGCTTCTCCTTCTGCAGTTCATATCCGACAAGATCATCCAGAACCACGTCACTTGTGGTTGTGATCGGCTGAAGGATCTCCGCATTTGCACCGGTCTCGATTTTCGGATTGATACGGAAGGCCTTATTCAGACCGAATTTTCCCACGCCGTACTTCTTATAGAAGTCAGTGACGATCGTATACAGCGACTCGGCGTCCTCCGCCTTCTCAATTGCCGCACTCAGCTCCTGCACCTTTTCGCTGACACTCTTATTAAAGATGCGCTCCTTCTTGCCTACCGCCTGATAATGTTCGATGATCGAGAAGCAGTCGATTCCGAGTGCACGCTCTATTCCGGAGAAGTCATAGTCAAAGAGCTGTTTGAAGATCGCAAAGTCATTTTTTGCAAATGCATTCACAGTTCCTTCATTTGCACCGACCTTCTCGGAAACCAGCGTAAACGGCGTCTCCGTGGTTGCCAGAAGATAGGCAAGATAATTGTGCCAGAGATTTTTATCGAAGCCATAGAGAGTTGCCGTATCCAGCAGGCGGTTGATCTCCTCCAGGATATCGGTGATCAGAACCTCCGGCTCCGTACCGCCCTCATCAAAACGGTGAATGATATCGGCCAGACGGAATAAAATACTGTCCTTTCCTATATTTCTGTAGATAATCAGCTTTGCTGTCAGTTTATACATACCCTTCCTCCTCTTTCCCCGCATCGCTCTTCCTGCAGGCTTGTTTTTATTTTCCGCCTATCAGGATTTTTTGTCTATACCCTCCGGCATCTTTCTCTACGCTTATCCCGCATCTTTCTATACTCCTGTACGGACCGATGAACATCTTGCATATGTTATTTATATGTTCATCATACTTTTTATGCTTTTTACAAATACCTGCTTCTTCCCTATAATGCACTCAAGCGTCTGCGATTTCCCGGCTGTCAGTATCACGGGATCTCCGGACGAAAACTGCTGCGACATATCCATCCGTTTGCCGGATACAGAATATACAAAAGGAGGGTCTGCCGATGGGCATTTCATCTAAGCAGAACGATGACAATGTGTTAGCTGTTTTCTATGGAAAATCTGCCACTTATACCAATATACCGAACACGCTTTTTTCTGAATACAATGTTAAAAAGGGTCTGCGTAATGAGGACGGAACCGGTGTCCGCATCGGACTGACGCGTGTATCCGATGTTATCGGTTACGATACCCAGGAAGACGGGACCGTTGCGCCCTGTGAAGGACGTCTTCTGTTCCGCGGCTACTCCCTGAACGATCTTGTCATGAACCGCAAGGGAAACTATGGCTTTGAAGAGGTCTGCTTCCTTCTTCTGTTCGGCTATCTGCCGACTAAGGCGGAGTTCACAAGCTTCAAGGCAAGCATGTCGGCACGCTATGAGCTTCCGAACGATTTTCTTGTAAACGAGCTCCTGCGCGCACCGTCCAAAAACCTCATGAACCGTCTGCAGACAGCAACCCTTCTGCTCTATAACTATGATGAGGATCCGGATGCAACGGATGCCTATGAGACACTGCGCAAGGGACTGAACCTCATTGCCAAGTTCCCTGCCATCGGATGTTATTCTTATCAGGCAAAGATGCATCACTTCTTCCGTCAGTCTCTCTTTATTCATTATCCGAGACCGGACTTTTCCATTGCGGAAAATATTCTGTACATGCTGCGTCCTGACGGAAAATTTACCGAGCGGGAAGCGAATCTTCTCGATGCGCTGCTTGTCATCCACGCAGATCACGGCGGCGGTAACAACTCCTCCTTCACGGATATCGTAATCGGTTCCACCGGAACAGATCTCTACTCCGCAATCAGCGGATCGATCGGATCTCTGAAGGGACCGAAGCACGGCGGCGCCAATATCAACGTCACCAACATGATGAATCAGGTGATCGAGCGGACCGGATATACCACCGATCAGAATAAAGTTCAGGCTGTTGTTGATGACCTGCTGAACGGAGACTTCTTTGATCAGTCCGGTTTGATCTACGGCTTCGGTCATGCCGTCTATACGCTGAGTGATCCGCGTGCAGAGCTGCTTCGGGATCTCTGCCGTATGCTTGCAGAGGAGCAGAATAAAATGGATGAATTCCGCTTCTACCGTCTGTTCGAGAAGACCGTGAAGGATACCGCACTTGCAAGAAAGAACAAAATCCTTCCGACAAATGTAGACTTCTACTCCGGCTTTGCCTACAGAATGCTCGGCATTCCGGAAGATCTCTTCACTCCTCTGTTTGCCATCTCCCGTGTTGCCGGCTGGGTGGCTCACAATCTGGAAAACAAAATGTACGACGGCCGCATTATGCGTCCCGCAACAAAATATGTCGGCGAATACCATGACTTTGTCGCCATGGAAAGACGCTGAAGAACTGCACATGCTATGCCCGATGTATCAGCCCCCGGAGCAGGGAAATTCCTTTTCCGGCGGGCTGATTTTTTATAATTGGATACCTGTCTTTCAGTTCATTGTTAACTCTTTGTGACATTCCGTGATTTAGTACAAAATACACACATTTTCATATTTTTTTGTAGCACTTTTTATAAAACCTCTTGCCAAAGCAGTCCGATTCGGGCTACAATAAGCGCAGAAAACAGTTCATTTTCTCTAATTGCGAAAGGAGTTTCCAATGAGTGACTTTCAGAAAAGAGTTGTACTTGTCGGCTGCGGAATGGTCGGCATGAGTTATGCATATGCAATGTTAAATCAGGGCAGCTGTGATGAGCTGGTACTGATCGATTACGTACAGGAGAAGGCCGAGGGTGAGGCCATGGACCTGAATCACTCTCTCGCTTACTCCAACAGTCACATGAAGATCTGGCACGGTGACTACTCCGACTGCGCCGATGCAGATATCGTCACACTCTGCGCGGGAATCGCACAGAAGCCCGGTCAGTCCAGACGTGATCTTCTTGCCACAAACAGAGAGGTCTTCCGCTCCATCGTAGAGCCGGTTCTTGCTTCCGGCTTCAAGGGCGTATTCCTGATCGCAACAAACCCGGTCGATATCATGACTGCCATCGTGCGCGATCTTGCGGATAAGTGGCTTGCGGAAAACGGTCAGCCGCCTATCAATCCTGACCGCGTTGTCGGTTCCGGAACTACTCTTGATACCGCAAGACTTCGCTACATGCTCGGTGATTTCCTCGGTGTTGACCCGCGCAACATTCATGCCTATGTCATCGGCGAGCACGGCGATTCCGAGTTCGTTCCGTGGAGCCAGGCAAATGTGGCAACAAAGCCGATTCTGGAATACTGCGATGAATCCGACGGCGAATATCCGATCGATCAGTTTGAGGATATCGAAGTTGAGGTACGCACCGCAGCCTACAAGATTATTCAGGCAAAGCGCGCTACCTACTACGGCATCGGCATGGCACTGACTCGTCTGACGAAGGCAATCCTCGGCAACGAATATTCCATTCACACAGTCTCTACCTTCTTAAGAGGTAAGGACGGCAAGAGAGACGTCTATATCGGTGTTCCGTCCGTACTCGGTGCCGAGGGCGTTGTACGTTCTCTGCAGCTCTCTCTCAATGACCGTGAGCAGGCTAAATTCGATGAGTCCGCTGAGATCCTGCGCGGTATGCTGAATGAGCTTGACTGATTGGTAACTTCTTTTCGGAACAGATCTAAATCGTTCCGGAATCTAAAAAAGGGAGATCACCTTCTTGGCGATCTCCCTTTTCATATGTCTTTCTCTAAGGCACTTCACGGTTTCATCAGCGGTATCTGTTTTCCTTTTCGGACGAAAGTTCTTCTTTTTCTGTTTCAGACTCTGTCTCAGGTGCCGTCGGCTGAGCACTACTGCCCGCCTCTCCTGCCGTTTGAGTCTCACTGTCTTTCGGCTTTCTTCCCGGGAAATATGACTTCTTCTGCTTTGCCGCACGCTTCCCCTTTGTTTTTCTCAGAATCCTTCTGACGATCAGAATGATGATCAGAACTACGATCAGAATCGGAAGCAGGTAAATGAACAGGAACAGCAGACCCTCAAGCAGTTCCAGGAAAAAGCTCCAGGAATCACTCACGGTATTCTTAAAGCGGTCCGCAAAGGAATTTGTCTTTCTTGCCGAGTCAGACTCCGTGTATTCTACCACTTCCTCCAGGTAGATATTTACGGTAGAGTACGCAATATCCGTATCCATGGATGACAGATAGGTACGCGCCTGATCCAGCTCGATCTGCACCTCACTCAGCCGGTCCTCGATACTGATCATGTCCTCCACATACTCGGCTTCCTTCATCATCTCGAGAAGCCTTTCCTCCTGGGTCTCCAGTCCCCTGATCAGGGCCTCCGTATTATGATACTGAGTACTGATATTTTCCGCATTCTGAGATTTGCTCTGAACCTTTCCGATCTCATCCATTGAATCGACAAAATCGGCATAGGCTGCCGACGGTATCCGAACCGTCATAGACAGGTAATGCAGATCCGCGGAGTCCTCACGATACCAGTAATAGTTGGAATTCGATACAGATTCGCTCTCGATGATGCCGTCCGCATCATTAATCCGCGTTTTCAGAGCCTCATAGGCATCCGCATAGGTCAGTGTTTCCAGAGACACGCTGGCAGTATACACGATCTTGTCACGGCTCAGAGTACCGGAAGCATCCGCTCCCGCCTCTGTATCAGACGCATTGAGATCGTAACCGCCGGCATCATCTGTGTAAGCTGCATCATCTGCGTAAGAAGCATCCTCTGCATAGCCCTCAGCGGCAGCATAAGAATTATCCGCTGCGGCATAACCTTCATACTTTGAAGAGCTGCCGCTCGCCGAATCTCCGCATCCGGATAATAAAAACACAGCCATTCCGACAGCAAGAAACCGTAAATGTTTTCTCTTACTCATAGTCGCACCTCCATATCAGATTATTTTTTCTTCTCCTGTAACGCCTTCCTTGTTCTGTTATTCTATAGTCCTGTTCCTATTATTCCATGAATCTATTGCTTTTTAGTTGCTTTTCTATTCTATTATCCTGCTGTTCTCTTGCTTTTTTCCTTCTATTACATTTTATTCTATTGCCTTTTTATTCCATTTATTTTAAGAAACAAGTTCTTCGTATCTCTGTTTGATAAATCCCTTCAGCATCGTCCATTCCTCCGGATTATCCACATAATACTTCGGACATTCCTTTCCGGTAATATCGTAGTGGCGGATCACATTGTCAGGATCTACATCAAACGCCTTGCAGAGCCATGCGGTGAGCTCAACCGTCGCATTATAGGTCTCTGTAGTAAATTCACCGGTGTCATCCGGATGGCAGCACTCCACAGAGATCGTGTCCGTATTGCGGTCATTGGAAGCATAGGCGATCTCGGTACTGGGAATACACTGTATGATCTCACCCTTCAGTCCGACGATGAAATGGCTGCTCGCCTTTTCTCCTCCGCCGTCCTTCAGTCCCTCAAAATAATCGTGATTCCCCTGTGCCGTAGAGCCCGGGTTTGCTGTGTAATGAATCACGATTCCGTTCACCTCATTCATGGCGATCCCCGGACGGGAATATTCATTTACCGTTAACAGCTGAACATCTATGTCCGGTGCTCCCTCCCAGAATTCCGCATCATGAGTCCCATCCGCTTCTTCAGCCTTCGCGGAACCGGAGGGCGACTCCTCCCCGGAATGAAACAGACCGGGCTTCAGTGAAAAGCTTCTTCCGGATCTCACATGGTTCAGAATGATCAGTCCGACCAGGATCAGTGCTGTCACGGCAACCAGGATCTGCATGAACCTGAAAAGACCGTCCCTGCTGTTCTTTTCCGGTCTGCGCTCATCGTCCTCTCTATGCATATGGATTACCCGTTTTCGCCTTCAGACGCTCCGGACTCTCCCTGTCCGGCAGCCTCCTGCTTTTTCTTCTGCTGTTCCGCAATCTGTCTGACCGTATTGCGCACATACTCATGTGCGATCTGTACGCCGCAGGTTGCCGGATTAATAATAAAGCCCTTGGAATCCTGCGGTACCTTCAGCGCTGCAAGCTGGACAAATGTATTCGGAAGCAGTTTGACGGTCGGATCCTTCTTTCCCCGCATAAAACGCAGAAACTCGGGTACATCCGTAAAGACCGGCACATGTACATTTCCGCTCTTTTCATCTCTGAGGGCCATCAGACCGATCTGCTGTTTCCCCTCCTCCGCAGCGGTTGACTTTACCGGAAGCAAAAGGGTTGCGGGAAGCATCTGCATGATCATTGCTTTTTCCAGATTGGCGCGCTTCACCTTGTCCTGAGCAGCCCCCTTCTTTCTGATCTCCTGGATCAGATACATCATGGCAAGCTCCAGCTTCGGATTGACAATGGGACGCTTCTCCTTCGGCACCTCCTCCGGATCTCTTCTTCTGATAAACTTCTCCAGCGGAAGTGTCTCTGTCGTTCCTTTATAGTTCATGACAATGGTATCAATGCCCATCATGTAGAGGCTGCCTGCCAGTCCCGCGTACTGTGCTCTCGGAAACGGGAGCACCACTGTCGGGTTTTCTCCAAGCTCCAGCACCTTTCCGCAATTCTCCGCATCCTGCTTTTCCGTAAACAGATAGATCCTGTTCTCGGCGCCCTCCCTGCCGGACTCTACAAAGGGCTGCTTTGTCAGTGCGGAATGAACCATATACAGTTTTTCCTCTCTCAGCGCATTCCGGCAGAAGTCGTACAGCTCATAGTCCGGGTCCGGAGCAATCTCGGCAAATTTTGCCTCCGCCTCGGAAATAGCCGTATTCTCCGGCTCTTCATCAACAGAGACCTTGAGGTCAGGATCCGGTACTGCTGTCCCGGCTTCCTCTGCAGCCGAAACCTCCTCCTTCTCAATCTCGGGAGCGGTGTTTTCATTTTTTCCGCTCATCCGGTTATTTCTGTCATTTTTGTTCTTTCCAAATCCAAAAAAAGCCATGTTTTAAGCTCTCCTTTTATCATTAGCAATCTTTATAGATATCTCTAATAATGGTAACACAACTTGCTATTTCCGAAAACCCACATCCTGCCCGTGCGCGGGGCCTGCCGTTTCAGGTTCGCTATTGCCGACAGCTCCGCAGATACAACCTGCCCGCACACCGGGCGTGCCGTCCGCTTACATCTGCATATTTCTGAGGGACATCAGGAGATCCATATCCTCCTGAGTGAGGCGGATATTTGAGCGGATCTCTTGTCCGTCTGTTCCGATCACCTTCATCTCGATAATCGTGCCGGCCTCCGCTTTCGCTGCAGCCGCCTGAAAAAACGGCATGACACGGGGATGCCGTGCCTGAAACTCGTCCATATTCTGCTTCATTTTCATAAAATCCATGGGATTGAATGCCATAATCTCTGTCCTTTCTATCATATTATCCGGATACTGACTGAATACTGACTCAATACTGTCCGGCTACGAAATCAATACTGACTGAAAACTATCTGATTATTGTCTATTCTTCTGTGATTCCGACTCCGAGCGGCTCTGCAACTGCCTCACTCCAGGCCGCGGTCAGCCGTTCCAGAGACCAGGCGGCATTGGCGGGGGAAGTAGAAGGCAGATACCGGCAGGGAATCCCCGTCTGCGCCTCCGTATACCTCCGGTACAGATCTCTTGCCTTGCCTCCGTTCACAAAGATGTTGTTCGCAATCTTTGTTTCCGAGAGGATCTGACTTAAGTCATTGACCACCGCATTCCGTATACTGCTGTCAGAGGAGCCCGTGATCTCACAGGATCGAATCACATCAAAGAGTGCGATGTGGTTTCTGGCGAGGAACGCAGAACGTTCCGGCACCGTCATAGGAGTCTCCTCGCTGCATATTGCTGCCATGACCTTCCAAAATCTGTTCTGCGGATGTCCGTAAAAAAAGTTCATTTCCCGGGACTTCACGGACGGGAAGCTGCCCAGAATTAAGATCCGCGACTCCGTATCATAAAAGGGCGGAAAAGGATGTTCGATCCTCACTGACTGCATATTGCCCTGCCTTTCCTCAACCCGCGCTAAAGTGCGGTTGTTTTCTTTTTTATTCGTGCTAAACTGAGCAGGTAACCTTCGGTCGGGAGCTGACGGTATCCCTTTTTACTGTTATCCTGACCCTTAAAAATCCTATTATACAACAATCGCGGGCAGACAAATGAAAAAACTTCTGAAATACCTGAAAGGTTATGAAAAAGAAACGATCCTCGCTCCGTCCTTTAAGCTCCTGGAAGCCTTCTTCGATCTTCTTGTCCCTCTCGTAGTGGCAGCTGTTATTAACAGAGGAATCACAGGCGGAAACAGGGCGGATATCTTTCGCTATGTTCTGATCCTGATCCTTCTGGCAGGGGTCGGACTGGCATCCAGTATCACGGCACAATTTTTTTCCGCAAAAGCGGCTGTGGCACTTGCCACAAGACTCAGACAGACAGTCTTTGATCATATCGAGAGTCTCTCCTACTCCCAGCTTGACCGCCTGGGCACAGGCACTTTGATCACGCGCCTCACCAGTGATATCAATCAGGTGCAAAACGGATGCAACATGACCCTGCGTCTTCTGCTCCGCAGTCCGTTTATCGTCTTTGGCTCCATGATCATGGCCTTCACGATCGACGTGCCCTCCGCACTTGTGTTTGCCGTGGCAATTCCGATATTATCCGTTGTCGTCTTCGGAATCATGCTTGTCAGCATTCCTCTCTTCAGAAAGGTTCAGGCACGTCTTGACGCCGTAACCTCCCTCACCCGCGAGAATCTGACCGGTGTCAGAGTCATCCGCGCCTTTTCCAAGGAAACAGAGGAAGTCCTGGATTTTGACGAAAAAAATGATGCACTCACGAAAATAAATGAATTTGTGGGACGTATCTCCGCCCTGCTGAACCCTGCCACCTACGTGCTGATCAATCTGGCTACCATCGTCCTGATCCGCCGCGGTGCACTCAGAGTCAGCCTCGGCAGCATGCAGCAGGGCGATGTGGTTGCCCTGTACAATTACATGGCACAAATGATCGTGGAATTAGTGAAACTGGCTTCACTCATCATTACCATCAACCGCGCACTTGCCTGCGCAGACCGCGTCGCAGGTGTTCTGGATATTGCGCCTGATATGGAATATCCGGACGCTGCCCCGGATCTCCCGGCACCGGCTTCCGCCGGAAACGAACCGGAGTCAAAGGGATCTGTCATCTTTGATCACGTGACCTTCACCTACGGCGGTGCGGCAGAGCCGGCTCTCACAGACATCTCCTTTGAAGCAGGACCGGGAGATACGATCGGTGTCATCGGCGGAACGGGCTCCGGAAAAACCTCTCTCATCAACCTGATCCCCCGCTTCTATGACGCAGCTGAGGGCGCCGTCCTCATCGACGCTGTAAATGTCAGGAATTACCCGAAGGGTGCCCTGATCAAAAAGGTCGGACTTGTTCCTCAGAAAGCAGTGCTGACAGCCGGCACGATCCGCGACAACCTGAGATGGGGCAATGAGAACGCCGATGATGAGGCGCTCTGGAGTGCACTCCGCACTGCTCAGGCAGAAGAAGTCGTAAAGGGAAAGCCCGGCGGGCTGGATGCTGTCATCAAGCAGAACGGAAAAAATTTATCCGGCGGACAGAGACAGCGTCTGACCATCGCCAGAGCACTGGTCAAGGAGCCTGAGATCCTCATTCTGGATGACAGTGCCTCCGCACTGGATTTTGCGACAGACGCCAATTTAAGAAAGGCACTCGCAGACAGACCGAAAACATGCACGACCTTCCTTGTCTCCCAGCGTGCCTCCACCGTCATGCAGGCAGATCAGATCCTTGTTCTTGAGGATGGTGTGCTTGCCGGCAAGGGAACTCACGCGGAGCTTATGCAGTCCTGCGGCGTGTATCAGGAAATCTACTACTCCCAGTTCCCGGATGAGAATCCGGATAACAAGAAAAATTTCTCACGAACTACAGCTGCAGCCGCCGGTAACGGTCCTGTCGAAACGTCTGCAGCTGAAACAGCAAACGGAAAGGAGGTGCTCGCATAATGGCAGACCTGAATAAAAATACCGGTACCTCCCCTGCAAAGGAGTCATCCGGAAGAGAGACCTTCGTCAAGGTCATGCGCTTTATCGGACGTTACCGCATTTTACTGATCGCAAGCGTCCTGCTCGCAGCAGTGACAGTCGTGCTTCAGCTCTATGTTCCGATCCTCTTCGGAGACGCCATTGACGGCATCATCGCGAAGGGAGCCGTTGATTTTGATCTCGTATCCTTCTATCTCAGCCGGATCTTTCTGATCATTATTCTGTCCTCCGCCGCTCAGTGGGTCATGAATCTGATCAATAACCGGATGACTTACCGCGTAGTCAGAGATATCCGCGCACGGGCGATCCGTCAGATCCAGGTCGCTCCCCTGTCCTATCTGGACAGCCACAGCTCCGGTGATATCGTGAGCCGCGTCATTGCCGACGTGGATCAGCTCTCCGACGGACTCCTGCTGGGCTTCTCCCAGCTGTTTTCCGGCGTCGTCACCATTATCGTGACGCTGATCTTTATGTTCAGCAAGAGCATACTCATCACCTTCCTTGTTCTGGTGCTGACGCCTCTAAGCTTCTTCGTCGCCCGTTTTATTTCCACCCACACCTTCTCCATGTTCAAAAAGCAGACGGAGGTCCGCGGGCAGCAGACTGCTCTCATTGATGAGATGGTGGGAAATGCAAAACTGGTAAAGGCCTTCGGATACGAAAAAACCGCATCCGACCGCTTCCGCTCGATCAATTCCGAGCTTCAGACATACAGTCAGAGAGCCGTTTTTTACTCCTCTCTGACCAATCCCTCCACCCGGTTCGTAAACAATATCATCTATGCCGTCGTCACCCTGGCCGGTGCTCTGCTGATCCTTGCCGGGAATCTGACGGTAGGCGGACTTTCCGTCCTCCTCAATTACGCCAATCAGTACATGAAGCCGTTCAACGACATCAGCTCTGTCGTGACGGAGCTGCAGGGCGCACTTGCCTGCGCCGAGAGGATCTTTGCACTGATCGAGGCCGAGCCTGAGAAGAATGCTGTGGAGATTCCGGGCATCACTGTAAATGAAAACACTTCTGCGGAAGAAAGAGCATCTAAGGAGCTCTCCTCCGTTTCCGGCGCCGTTACTCTGAGCGATGTCTCCTTCAGCTACACGAAGGAGCAGAAGCTCATCGAACACTTTCATCTGGAAGCGCAGCCGGGCATGCGCATCGCCATTGTCGGTCCCACGGGCTGCGGCAAAACCACTCTCATCAATCTGCTGATGCGCTTCTACGACGCCGATCAGGGCGATATCTCCGTTGACGGAAACAGCATCTACGGTGTCACACGTCACTCTCTAAGAGAGAACTACGGTATGGTCCTTCAGGAGACCTGGCTGAGAGCCGGCACCGTCCGTGACAATATCTGTCTCGGAAAGCCGGATGCCACGGATGAGGAGATCATCAAAGCCGCAAAGGAAGCGCACAGCTGGGAATTTATCCGCAGACTGCCGGAGAAGCTGGACACGATGCTCACGGAGGATTCTCTGAGTCAGGGACAGAAGCAGCTTCTCTGCATCACCCGCGTAATGCTCACGCTTCCTCCCATGCTGATTCTGGATGAGGCGACCTCCAGCATCGATACCAGAACAGAGCTTCAGATCCAGGAAGCCTTCAACAAGATGATGCAGGGCCGCACGAGCTTTATCGTCGCTCACCGTCTCTCTACCATTCGCAATGCGGATGTGATCCTTGTAATGAAAGACGGCTCCATTATCGAGCAGGGCAGCCACGAAGAGCTGATCGAAAAGGGAGGCTTCTACAAGCACCTCTACATGAGTCAGTTCGCAGGCACCTCCGCCTCTTGACGTCACGAAACCGAAGGAAGATAATAGGGATAGATAAGTTACTGCCGCCGGACGAAAGTGTTCGCGGCAGAAGATCTCTGTATTCTCTTCGGCATTAAAGCCGCAAAAGAATCGGAGCCAAATAGAAAGGAGTACCTGCTATGCCGTTTGCCAGACATTCCGGTCCGGAGGGACCCGCTCCGGGACCTCAGAGAAATCCAAATGCGGGAAAGCTGATCTCGGCTGCCTGCAGCGTTGCGCTGGGACTCATTTTTATTGTGAGACCGGGCGGCACCATTGAGAGCATTGTCCGAATGATCGGTACTGTTCTTCTGATCGGCGGAGTCCTGGCCATGATCGTTTTCCTTCTGAACCGCCTGGCCGGCCCCTTTGTTTTCTCCGCAGGAATTGTAAGTATTGCTGCCGGAATCATATTTAGCATGTTTCCCCGCCTGATCGTGGATTTTATTCCCTGGCTCATGGGCATCGGAATCATTTTCAGCGGTATTACCGACCTCGGTCATGCCATCAATCTCTCGAAGTTCCACCATCCCAGAGCGGGAGCAATGACGATTACCGCGATTCTTCTGATCGCTCTCGGTGTTCTCATTTTCTTCCACCCGGGAATCATTGCCAATTCCGTCATCATGGTGATCGGTGTCGTACTGCTCATCAACGGTATATCCGATCTGGCTGTGTACTTTCAGTCCGGACCGAGACCATAAAGAACATATCTATGGTTTGCTTGCAGATTTCCCGGTATCGGCTTTTTTATCCGGGAGACGCACTCACGTTTTGCTAACAGACCTGCCGGCTTTGCCGGGCAGGTCTTTCCTTTTAAGCCGGAAACGTTTGCGCTATGAAAAAAGAAAATATCAAACGAATTGAGCACCCCGATCGGATCCTCTCCTATTTTCAGACAGAAAAACATATGCTCCTGCTGATCTCCTCAGCGGGCATCCTCTTCAACGCCGGTAAGATCGCCGGACCTGTTTTTGAAGGAAAAATGGCGCAGTGCCTGCTCGATATCCTGCAGGGAAGGGCCGCTTTTCCGGATATGCTTCGCCTCGTGCTCCTGTATCTCCTTGCCATCCTCGCCGTACAGGCATCAAGAATGGTCAAGCGATTTGCGACACGGCATTTTTCCAATGATATCGGCCGCAGTATGCGCAGTGCGCTGTATAACAGTCTGGTGCATATGTCCGAACGGGAGCTGGAGCAGGAATCTCTCGGCTCTCTCATGACAAAGGCCGTATCCGATGTAGATGCCTGCGCGGAGGGAATGCGTAAATTCACGACAGAGATCTTTGATACAGGTGTGATCCTTTTCATCTATCTGATCGTACTGCTCCGCTATGACATAAGACTTACTCTCCTCTCCTGCATCTTCCCCCCGTTCGCCTATCTTCTTGCGAGCCGGCTTAAGGTCATTGTAACGGGAAGCAGTGCCGCCTATAAGAAGAGTGCAGGTGTCCTTAATAACGCAACACTGGACCGGGTAGGCAATGCTCTCACCTATCGTGTCTACGGAAGAGAAGGAAACAGAGATGCGGCATATGAGCAGCATCTTTCCGACTATGAACACAAGGCTGTCGCGGCAAATATCTGGGAGAGCTCCATGCAGCCTCTCTACAACGTGATCGCCATGTGCGGCGCCGTCATGATCCTCTTCTTCGGCTCGAGAAATGTACTCGGCTACGGCTGGACTGCCTGGAATATCGGCGCTTTTACCACCTATCTGTCCTGCTTTACCAATCTTTCCACCAAAGCCTCCAAGGCGGCGAAGCTCTTCAATGCGGTTCAGAAGGCAAGTGTCTCCTGGAAACGGGTCAGACCTTTGATGAAGGCGCCTGCTGCCGATGAATCCGCGCTGATGAGAACGCCCGTTGAAGCCGCTGCACTGAAAGCCGAAAATCTCTGCGTGAGCTGGCCGTCAGCCGATCCCGCAAAAGAGACGCATACGATCCTGAGAGATATCTCGTTTACCGTGAGACCGGGAGAAATACTCGGTGTCACAGGCTCTGTTGCATGCGGAAAATCCTCTCTCGGAAAGGCACTGATCGGAGAAGCGGATTGGTCCGGCAGTGTGACGCTGATCAGAAATAATGACTCCCCTGAAGAAAGCGGTATTCCTCTGCAGAACCTTACCGCTGCGGAACGAAGCAGCTTTCTGTCCTATATGGGACATGAGCCGGAGCTCTTAAGCACGACTATTGCGGAAAACATTCAATTGGGAAAAGAAGGCGATATCGAGCCTTATCTTGCTGCGGTCTGCCTGGATGAGGAGGTCCGACAGATGCCGGACGGAAAAGAGACACCTGTCGGAAACGGCGGCGTGCGCCTGTCGGGCGGCCAGCAGGCACGGGCTGCGCTTGCCCGTACCCTGTATCACGGACGCAGTGTGCTCATTTTAGATGATCCCTTCTCGGCAGTTGACCGCACGACGGAGGAACGTATTCTGAAGAATCTGCGTCTTCTTGCCGCAGACCGCGCTGTGATCCTCATTTCTCACAGACTTTATCAGTTCCCCGCCTTTGACCATGTGCTGTTTCTTGAAAACGGCACGGGAACCTTCTCCTCACACAGGGAACTGATGGAGAAAAATCCGGCTTATGCACAGCTGTATCGTGAGCAGACAGAAGGGAGGCAGATGCCGATATGAAGCAGAAACAGGAAAATCTGAGATCCGTCCTTCGCTCTGTCATTCGAAGCAGCCCCGGTGTCAGTCTCACACTGCTGGCAGTGATCATTCTTTCTGTCATCACTGCGCTTCTGCCCCCGCTGGTCCTTGAGAGAAGCATCAATCTGCTGACAGAAGGTCACCCCATCCCGCTCTACATGGCACTGCTTTATCTCGGCACGATTGCCCTCTCCGGAATATTTGAATCCGGTCAGAACGTCTGGATCACCGTCTTCGGACAAAAGGTCACACACGGACTGCGCAGTGCACTCTGCCAAAAGCTGCACCGGCTCCCTGCCTCCTACTTTATCACCCACGAATCCGGAAGCATTACTTCCCGCTTTGTGAGTGACGTGGACACCGTTGATTCTCTCTTCACAGACGGTATCGTGGGAATGTTTGCGGATGTCTGCAAGGTGATCAGCATCATCGGCGTCATCTTTTATAAGAGTCCGGGGCTTGGCATTGTCATGCTGATCGTGACGCCTCTCCTCTTTCTTCTGACACGCATGTTCCAGAAGCGCATGCTCTCCGCTCAGCTCAGAAACAGAAAGGCAGTCGCAAAGGTCAACAACCACGTGCCGGAGACGATCCGAAATATCCGCATGATACACGTATTTCTCCGGGAGCGCTACATGGAGGATCTCTATGATCAGTATATTACGGAGAGCTTCCGGGCAACCGATGAATCCAATGCCTATGACGCCGTCTACTCACCGATCATCGTCTTTACCGGCTCCTGTGTGGTCGGCATCATGATGGTCTGTGCCGCAAGAGGCGGCTCCTGGCAGGCCTTCTTCGGTATCAGCGTCGGTACAGCCGTCGCCATCATCTCCTATGTCAGTAAGGTTTTTGAGCCCCTTGAAGCGATCGGAATGGAGATTCAGAATATCCAGTCCGCAGTTGCCGGCGTGAAGCGGATCAATGAATTTCTCTCTGAGGAGGAACGTTCGATTCCGGAAGAAAGCGCTTCCATTCTTTCGGAAAATGAAAACACAGCACGCTCCAAAGAGCCGTCCGGCTCCGCCGGTGCTGCCGGCTCAGACACGCCTGCGGTCACCTTCGAGAACGTCTCCTTCGCCTATCTGGAGGATAAGAACGTACTCGATCATGTGAGCTTTGCGATCAAAAGAAATGAAAACCGGACGCTTGTCGGCCGCACCGGTGCCGGAAAGAGCACGATCTTCCGTCTCATTCTCGGTCTCTATGAGCCGAAACAGGGTGCCGTCCGCATTTATGAGAGAGATGCATCTCAGATACCGGATTCCAGGAAGCGAAAGCTCTTCGGCTATGTTGAACAGCAGTTTCACGCAGCAGAGGGCAGCGTTGCGGATCAGATCTCGCTCTTTGACGAAGCTGTTTCCGACGCGGACATAAAAAAAGCCGCGAAGCTGGTCGGGCTTCACGACACGATATTATCTCTTCCTCAGGGATACGATACGCCGATCGAAAAGGCTTCTTTCTCAATGGGTCAGTGTCAGCTGCTCTCCATTGCACGTGCAGTCGCCGCCTCCCCGGAAATCATGCTCTTAGATGAGATCACCGCTAACCTGGACAGCGAGACAGAACACGAGGTGCTGAGCGCACTGGAGCGCGCATCCTCCGGACGCACAGTGATCTCCATCACCCATCGCACACCGGACGGAGCCGATCCGGAATCCTATATCAGAATCGGCTAAAGAAACGATCGAATAAAAAACAGCCTCTGCTATGATGACACGGATCCGGAGCCCGGATACGCATCTTCTCATAACAGAGGCTGTTTTCATTTCTTTCTTAGTTCTAAAGGGGCGTTTTCACTCGCATGAAGCGCTTTATACATCCGATCTGTCATAAGTACCGGACTTTCCGCCCTCCTTATGCAGCACGAACACATCGCTGATCTCCATGCTGCGATCGACCGCCTTGCACGCTTGTCGGCCGCACCGGTGCCGGAAAGAGCACGATCTTCCGTCTCATTCTCGGTCTCTATGAGCCGAAACAGGGTGCCGTCCGCATTTATGAGAGAGATGCATCTCAGATACCGGATTCCAGGAAGCGAAAGCTCTTCGGCTATGTTGAACAGCAGTTTCACGCAGCAGAGGGCAGCGTTGCGGATCAGATCTCGCTCTTTGACGAAGCTGTTTCCGACGCGGACATAAAAAAAGCCGCGAAGCTGGTCGGGCTTCACGACACGATATTATCTCTTCCTCAGGGATACGATACGCCGATCGAAAAGGCTTCTTTCTCAATGGGTCAGTGTCAGCTGCTCTCCATTGCACGTGCAGTCGCCGCCTCCCCGGAAATCATGCTCTTAGATGAGATCACCGCTAACCTGGACAGCGAGACAGAACACGAGGTGCTGAGCGCGCTGGAGCGCGCATCCTCGGGACGCACAGTGATCTCCATCACCCATCGCACACCGGACAGAGCCGATCTGGAATCCTATATCAGAATCGGCTAAAGAAACGATCAAATAAAAAAACAGCCTCTGCTATGATGACACGGATCCGAATCCCGGATACGCATCTTCTCATAACAGAGGCTGTTTTCATTTCTTTCTTAGTTCGAAAGGGGCGTTTTCACTCGCATGAAGCGCTTCATACATCCGATCTGTCATAAGTACCGGACTTTCCGCCCTCCTTATGCAGCACGAACACATCGCTGATCTCCATACTGCGATCGACCGCCTTGCACATATCATAAATCGTCAGTGCCGCAACAGAGGCCGCAGTCAGCGCCTCCATCTCGATTCCGGTCTTGTAGGTGCATTTCAGCACGCTGACGATCCTTACCTGCGTCTCCGAGATCGGCTTAATCTCAATTTTAATCCCCGAAATAGGGATCGGATGACACATAGGAATCAGCTCCGGAGTGCGTTTCGCCGCCATAATGCCGGCGATCCGGGCACAGGCGAACACATCTCCCTTCGGCATTTCTCCGTCTGCGATCAGCTTCATGGTGTCGGGCTGCATGGTGACGACCGCCTGGGCAGAGGCCGTTCTTTCCGTGTACGCCTTCCCGTCCACATCGACCATCCTGACATTTCCCTTCTTATCTGTATGACTCAGTGCCATCTCAATCCTCCCCCTTTGAAATATGCACGCTGACCTGCCGATTCCTGCAGACATCAATATTGTGCATAAACAAACTGAACAGAATCAAAGTTCGGTCCGTAAACGCCGAAGATCACGATCAGAGCAATGGCGGAAGTTAAGATGATCCACCGGATAACAGGACGTGTTTTCAGCATTTCCCGAATCGTAACCTTACGGGTCTCCTGAATCACCGAGCTTACCAGCACTACCAGGGTTCCGAAAAGAATCACCTGCAGATCCAGCATACTCAGATTAACGGATGCTCTCTTCTGCTGCATGAAGATGTGCACGTTCTGATCTGTGAGCATGCGGACAAAAAACGCTCTGACGCCTGCCATGTTCGGGGCAATGTCAAACACATAGCCGATCAGCACCAGAATAAAGGTACGGATCATACGGAAAAGATACATCCCCTTTGATTCCGAGGGGATATGAAGCCATCTGTTGATATCCTCGAAAAACGGCTTGAAGAGAACGGAGATCATAATGATCAGACCGTTATAGAGACCAAAGAAAAAGTATCTCGCCTCAGAGCCGTGCCAGATTCCGACCACAATAAAGACGATCAGCGATCCGACAGCCGCTGCCAGTGTCTTCGCAATATTGCTTCCGTAGCGGGTCTTTCCGAAGCCGGATTTTCCGATCGACTTTGACGCACGCGTCAATACGGGCAGAACTGCCACCGGATAGAAGATGTACTTCTTCATCCAGCCTCCGAGAGAAATATGCCAGCGTCTCCAGTAGTCGTTGATAGAGGTGGAAAAATACGGCTGATGGAAATTTTCCGTCATATTGATGCCGATGATCTCCGCGATTCCTCTCGAGATATCAATTCCCGCAGAGAAATCCACATAAAGCTGCAGTGCATACATCAGAAGCGCAAACGTAAGAGACGTCCCGTTAAACTCCGAATAGCGGTCGGAGATGCTGTGTACCGCATTTACCGCCCGGTCCGCGATCAGCATTTTCTTAAAGAGTCCCCACAGTATCAGCTCCGCACCGCTCACAAACCGGTTCCAGTCAAAATCATGCCCCTCATAGAGCTGACCTGCCAGCTGATCATAGAAACTGATCGGTCCCTGAATGATCTGCGGGAAAAAGGAAACGAAGAGCGACACTTTTGCAAAATTCTTTTCTGCACGAACCAGTCCGTTCCTGACATCGATGACATATCCGACTGACTGAAACGTATAGAAGGAAATTCCGAGCGGAAGGATCAGCTTCATGACCGGAAGTGCATGTGCCTCACCCAGAAGAGAATTGATCCCTCCCATCGCTGCCGTGTAATACTTTAAAAATACAAGAATCCCGATATTCAGGATCACATAGAGAAGCAGCATGCGTCCTGACAGCTTCTTTCGCTTCTCCTTATATGCCTTCTTCTCCGGTCTTCCCCACTCGGAGTGGCTTTTCACCTCGGACTTCGTCTGTTCCGCCATTCTGTCAAGCAGCAGTGCAAAGCCCCAGGTCGTCACCGTTGTGAATAAAATATAGTAACAATATTTCAGGCTGCTGTATCCGTAAAAGAACCAGCTCGCAGCCAGGAGCACCCACCATCTGTGCGCTTTCGGAAACAGAAAATACAGAAGGATACAGGCACAGACAAATGCCCAGAAAATCAGTGATGTATAGCTCATGATTTGATTCCCTCCCCGTTCTTTATGCGTCTGATTGTGGAGGGAATCTCTCTGAACGTGCTTCCCTTTTCTTTCTTCTCATCCTTCAGATCAGCTCTATTGACCTGACAGCTTTTCGTTGCCTCCTCGATACACGGAATCGCAGCTTCATAAAATTCAGTGCAGTCATCCCATTCGGCTGTCACACCTTTCTCTCCGGCAGAGGGCGTCACTCCGTACTGCTGCTTTACATATTCATAGAGATAATCTGTTGTTTTATGATTTCCAAGCGAATTCAGATGACTGGGATCCGCGAAATCAGTCTCCATATTCAGACCGATCTCATCCGAGAGCTGCTGAAGATCCAGATAGGGATAACCGTACTCCCGGATAATTTCTCCTGCGGAAAGAGACTTACGATACATTTCCAGATTGGTATCGTCGCCCTCCGCCACACAGGTCGGCATACGGAAAAATAAGACCTGAATATTTTTCTCCTTGCAATAATCCAGATATTCCCGGAGACAGCTCTCATAATTTGAGGCGAGCTCGATCGGCTCCTGATTTGTCAGATCCACAAGCGTGCCCGGCAAAAAAGTACGCATCACAGGTGCATATCCCTTCATCAGGAGATAGCCCCTGTTTTCCGTCTGCACCCTGTGCTGAATCCTCTCCGTTATTCTGTAGGGCGGAGCCTCAAACTTTCCGTGATAATAGAGGAAAGGATAGCGATAGAACAGCTGCTCCTTCGGATTCTCTGTGATAGCGGATATCAGCTGTTCCCTTGCCTCTCCGCTCTCCATGCCGTCTGTGAGCACCCGCGTCCAGACAGAATCATAGAGCGGATCAGACTCATAATAAAGGGCACCGTTCACCTCAACCAGGAGCAGCTGCGGATTCTGATTTTTCAGGATCTCCTCTGTCATGGGGATCCAGTCTCCCACGGTAGCTGCATCCGTTGCATAGGCATAAGAGGTCAGTCCCGTCTTAAGATATCCCTCTACGGGAGAGATCCCCTGTGCAACATTACTGGAGCCGAGCGCCACAAGATCCAGGCTGTTCTCCTGCTCCAGATAAAAACCTCTGATTCTCGTCGGGTTGATTTCAGACGGATAGAAAATATAGTGTGCGGCAAGAAAGATCAATATGGACGCCGCTGCAAAGCCCGACAGGATGAAGCCTGCCCGTCTCACAGCTTTTTTCATAGCCTCTCCCTCTTCTTAGTCGTCTGAAAGTCTCTTTACCATCGCCAGAAGTGCCTCGGCTGAATTAAAATTAGCCGGAACGATCTCGGATGCCGGAATTGAGATATCATACTCATCATCCAGTGCACTGATGATCTGCAGAATATCAAAAGAATCCAGAATGCCGTCATCGATCAGCGTCTTGCAGTTCTCAAAATCTACATCCTCTTTGATCTCACAAAGAATCTCCAGTAACTCTTCCATTGTTTTTTCCTCCTGAAAATGTGATTGTTTTATCAAATATTCCATCCCGGTGTATTCAGCAGCGAGGACTCATAGAAATCCCTGACCAGCTGCCCGGAACAGTAATCGTTTCTTAAGACGATGCGCGGCATCGTCCTGCTGAGGAAGAGATGAATCCCTTCCGTAACAGAATAAGCTCCGATATTGGAAAATGCAAGAACATCCCCGCATTGCAGATCGGTAAAAGCAATTTTCCGAACCATGACATCGGCAGTCGTACAAAGAGAGCCGCACAGAGACCAGGTGATCTCCTTTCCGGCAAATTCCGCCGGACAGCTTCTTCCCTCTCCGGTCAGATGACGGATCACAGGCACCTTCATTCCCATGATCTGTCCCAGATAGTTCACATGATTCATACCGCCGTCCGTGAGCGCGTAGGTATTGCCGTTCGCAGCCTTCTGGTCACAGATCTTCGTGAGATAGTATCCGCATTCCGTCACGAAAAATCTGCCCATTTCCACGGTCAGCTCCGCCCAGGATGCGGCCTCCTGCAGTGCATCGGCGATCTCTCTTGCAGGTGCAAGAGTATCCGAGAAGTCATCCTTCTCAAAGAGAGGAACAGGAAGACCCGGACCGTATTCCAGCTTCTTCGGTCTCTCCCCAAAGCGATCCCCGATCTCATCAAAGAGCTCACGCAGCATCTGCAGCTCAGCCCTCTGTTCCTTCAGCTTCTTTCTCTGCGTTCCGACAAAAAAGTGGATTCCCTCCAGAGAAACACCGGAAAACTTCGCACGTTCCTCATAGATACGAAGAAGATCCTCTCTGCTCATACCGAACTGACTTCCGCCGTTCAGACGAAGGAGAACCGGCACGACTTTGCCCTGTCTCTCCGCCTCCGCATTGACCAGCTCCAACTGTCCGCGGGACTCTGCGGTAAAGATACCGACTTCATCAGACATAGCCTGGCTGATATCCGCAGGCATTTTATTGACGCCGGAATAAACGATCCGGTCCATGGGGACCTGAAGTCTCTCGCAGATCGACAATTCTCCCGGAGAACACACCTCGAGCTTAGAGACGGATTCCAGCATTGCGGGAATCAGAAACGGATTCGCCTTGATCGAATAGCAAAGCGTGATCTTCTCTCCGAAAAGTTCCCGGATCGCCTGAATGCGTTCCTTCAGGGCCTTTGTATCAAAGACAAAAACCGGCGTCCCGTATTCTCCTGCAAAATAAGATAATTCTTTATCCGAAAGCATCAGGAAATCCCTCCCATCTCTTTCAGTACTGCCCGGTCAATTTTTCCGTTTTTCGTCATCGGCATCTCGGGAAGTGCTGTCACTGCATTTGGAATCATAAAAGGCGGAAGCTGTTTTCTCAGGCTTCTTGAGACGATCTTCTTCTCTGCCTCGCCTGTATAAAAGAGCAGCAGACGCTTTTTCTCCCGATCATAAAGGCAGCAGGCACGGGATACCCCTTCCAGCGCCTGAGCCGTAGTCTCAATTTCTCCCAGCTCAATGCGGTGTCCCATATGCTTGATCTGGAAATCCTTTCTGGAAATGTAGATCAGATTGCCGTTCTCATCCATGCGTCCCAGATCTCCGGTCCGATAGATCAGCTCGGGGTAAGCGTCATTCAGCGGGTTCTGCATAAACGCCTCTGCTGTCCGCTCCGGATTTTTGTAATAGCCCAGAGCAAGCGTCGTACCGCTGACACAGATCTCACCGGGCATTCCCGGTTCTGTGACTGCCTCGTCATTCTCATCAAGAAGGAATACCTGCTCATTCGGAAATGCCTTTCCGATCGGAATGCTGTCACCGTCAGCATACTCCCGATCCAGCACATAATAGGTGCAGTTGCAGGTAATTTCTGTCGGACCGTACAGGTTCACATACACGGCATCCGGCAGAAACTGCTTCCAGATGTTCAGCTGCTTCACAGGCATAACTTCCCCGCTGAACATGACCTTGTTCACCTTCTCCGGAACACGGTAGTCGAAGCCGTTCATAATAGAAACAAAGCACATCGCACTGACCGCCCAGATGAGGGTAGTCACCTGCCTGTCGGCAAGAAAATCCATCAGCTTCGTCGGGAAGCTGAAATATGTTCTCGGAATGATCTGTACAGAAGCACCAGTGCAAAGACCGCTGAAAATATCCTTAACAGAGACATCAAAGTCAAAGGGTGCCTGGTTTCCGATCACATCCTGCTCGGTGATCCCGAACAGCTCCGTGAAGGGCTCGATAAAATCGATCACGGATCGATGGGATACCGCCACTCCCTTCGGCGTGCCGGTGCTTCCGCTTGTAAAATTCACATACAGCGGATCAATATCCAGAGCCTTCTCCCGAATGGCTTTCAGAAGGCTTTCATCTGCCTCTGCCTCTGCCAGAAGATCTTCAATCACAAGGATCTCGGCGCTGCCCTCTCCGAAAAGCTTTCCGGCTTTGTCTTCATTTGCCCGATCTGTCAGAATAACCGAGGGATTCAGGATCTCCAGAATTTTTCCGAGTCTCCCCTCCGGCTGACGGGTATCAAGCAGTGAATAGAAGGCACCTGCATACACGGCACCGAACATACCCTGTATTGCGATCGTACTCTTCTCAAGATAAAAGGAAACCGGCCTGCGCGGCTTAGTCTTTCCGGCAAGAACGGTTCCTATTTTTTCGGCACCTTCCCTCAGCTCCGAAAAGGTCAGTTCCGACGCTTCATCCGCAAAAGCGATTTTCTCCGGCCGGACGAGTGCGGACCGTTCCAGCCACTCCAATACGTTTTTCATTTCTTTTCTCCCCGCAAAAGTACTCCTTATTAATATAACTGCATACTTTCACTGTATCCTGCAAACAGTCATGTTCTGCCTGCTTTCTTAAATAATATAGATATCAAATTATTTAGATATCACTTATGAAGCTATAACTTATAAAACTATTTAATGAAAGCATTTTGAAACAATAACTGTACTGCTAATACTAATACAGCCTATACACACTGTCAACTTCACGTTCCTGATGTTGATGCATACAGATTCATTTTAGCACAAACCGGGATAAACCAAAACAACAGAAGCCGTTTTAGAGAGATGTGCTGCGTTTCCTGCCCGCTGCACATATTCTGATTCGTAAGATACACCGGCATTATAAAAATGCGTTTTCTTTTGTGGACTTTTTGCACATATATTGTATAATATCTGTATATTTCTTTGTCTATTTTATATTTGTCATTGGTGCTTTTTGTAAGTTTCTATACATTTATTAACAAAGTCGCCTATTAGTCTTCATTTCTTATCGGCATTTTGTCAGATACACGTGCACATGCGCTTTGCCTGTGCGATCGCAAAGCGCTTTAATTCTCGAATACATTTTATTCGAGCACACCTTTTATAAGGAGGATAACTATGATGACGATGAAAAAGATGACCGCACTTTGTATCACAGCGGCTATGACCGCTTCGCTTGCAGCCTGCGGATCTTCCTCATCCACAACAACCGCCGCTTCCGGTGAAGCAGCTTCCGCAGCTCCCGCGTCTGCTGCATCTGCAGCCGAGACATCCGGCGGAGAAAAAACAAAGATGACGATTGCATTACGAGGCGGCTCTTATGCAAAGGTCATTGAATCCTGCCTGGATGCGTTCGAGGCGGAAAACAATGTTGAGATCGAAGCGCTTGAGCTTGAATACGAGGATCTTCACAGCAAGATCGCTCTGGACGGAGCAAATGCCGAAGGCACCTACGACCTTGTAATGGTAGGCGGTTCATGGTTATCCGAATATGCGGAAAACGACGTTCTCCTGAATCTCTCCGAAGAAGGCTATGAATTCGATGAGGATATCATCCCAAGCACAACCGTCGGCTGCAAGGTGGATGATGCCATTTATCTTGCTCCGTATTTCGGCAATGTTACCGTTATGCTCTATAACAAGGAGCTCGTTGAAGCTGCCGGCTATACCGGAGATGATATTGATTCCTGGGAAGATGTCGAAAAGATCGCTGCAGCTGTTCAGCAAACCGGAAAGAACGGATATGTTACCCGTGGCGGCTCTGCAGACTCCATTCTGACAGACGTAATGCCTGTCATGCTTGCGAATGGCGCATGGATCGTAGATGAGAACAACAATCCGACAGTTAATACACCGGAAATGAAGGCTGCTATCGAGCAGTATACGGCACTTCTGGAAACCGGTATGACAATGGAAAAAGATGATATCGTTGCACAGATCGACAATGGCGACGGCGCACTTGCTGTCGGCTGGCCGGGATGGTACTCTCCGACAGAAGACTCCAACGGCAGCTATACAGTCATCCCGACAAAGCTTACTGACAACGGAGAGACACTCAGCACCTCCGTATACGGTGTCTGGTCTATCGGCATTCCCGCAAATGCTCCGCATAAGGATCTTGCACTCAGCCTCCTCAACTATCTGATGGATCCGGAAGTACAGCTTTCCACGATCGACGGCGGCGGTGTTCCCTGCCGTTATTCCTGCCTGGAAAACGAAGATGTTCTTGCAAAGTATCCGACTATGTCTGTAGTCTGTGACGCTCTGGAAGTCGGTGTCTACCGTCCGATCATCACGCAGTGGAACGATTTCAACGAGATCCTCGGCACCGAGATCGACAATTATCTGCAGGGTGTGGAGTCTCTTGATGACGCACTGGCAAATGCTCAGAGTCAGCTGGAAGTGTTAATGGCTGAATGATCGAACCGCCTGCTGCAGGCCGCTTTCTAAAAGATGTCTGCAAAATAAGAACACACTAAAAACCGCAAATGAGCTCCCGGGAGACCGGGAGCTCATTTACATATTACCTTTCAGCGTCATCACTGCCTGCTCTTGCCGGCTGCCGATGTATGATTAAATTCCTGCCGTTCTGCGGATATAATCGCGTGCCATCAGCGCATACTCAAACGGGTTTGCCTTTGCGGGATCCTGCTCTGCCTCTACAATGAACCAGCCCTCATAGTGAGCTGCCTTCAATGCCCCGAATACACCCGGATAATCCACGCAGCCGTCTCCCGGGATAGTAAAGCACCCCTCCAGAACAGCCTTCCGGAACTTAAAACCCTCGGCATAGGCGCGTTCCATCATGTCCGGACGAATATCTTTCAAATGAACATGTCCGATGCGGGAACCGAATTCCTGAGCCGCTTTCACCGGATCCTCCTTAGAGAAGGTAAAGTGTCCGGTGTCAAAGCACAGATAGACATATCTCGGATCTGTATTCTCTAAAAGACGTCTGGTCTCTTCCACGGTCTGAACCACCGTCGCCATATGATGGTGGAAGCAAAGCTTAAAGCCGCGATCCGCTGCGATCTTCCCCAGTTTATTCAGGCCCTCGCAGAGTCTGTCCCATTCTTCATCAGAGGCGACCGGCTTATTTTCCCCAAACATAGAGCACTCCTCTGCAAACAGGCATCTTGTAAGCTCACAGACGTTGATGCGGCTTGCGCCCATTTTCTCAAGGAAATCCAGCTGCTCCACGAATGCCTTCTCATTCTCTTCATAGGGTGTCGAGCACAGGAAAGATGAAAACCACTGACTTGCGATCTTAATTCCTCTCAGATCCAGTGCCTTGTTCAGCACGGCCGGATCTGTCGGAAACTTTCCTCCCACCTCTGTACCCTGGAATCCTGCCAGTGCTGCCTCTGATATCATCTGCTCGAAAGTCAGTTCACCGCCCAGCTGCGGCATATCATCATTTGTCCATCCGATGGGGGCAATCCCCAGTTTTACGTTGTTAAACATCGTATCGTCCTCCTCATATAATCAAGTGTTTTTTATTGAAAACACAAGGTTTTTAAGCCT
>JAUNAN010000109.1 GCA_030527595.1 Lachnospiraceae bacterium
AGGCACAGCTTGATGGTCGGATTGTAGTCGCCTTTTTCGATCGCATTAATTGTCTGCCGGGAGACGCCGCAAATATCTGCCAGCTGCTGCTGGGAATAGTCCTTTGCGGCGCGTGCCGCTTTCAATCGCAGATTTTTCATGTGCGTTACTCCTCATTGTTCTCGGTGAATTTTTTCCATAAAAGAAGCAGTAAAATGATGAAGAACGTAATACCGCAGCACAGATTGGTTATGCGGATGCTTCCGAGGATCAGGGCCGGATTCATCCAGTCAGGCTCTGAGAAAAATGCAATAAACTGACTGATCACACAGATGACCAGAAGAATCATATAATTGCCGCGCTTTTGCGTCAGAGAGTAGAAGGCATCCTTCAAAATGCTGTATACGGCAAAGACGAGTATTCCTGCAAAAATTGAGATGGACAAGAAAGAAACAGCATACGGTGCGAGACCGGGATTTGTCGCAGCGGCGATCATGAAGACGACGTTCATGGCAATTGCGGAGAAAAATCCCCACTTATAGGCGTTGCCGCGAGCCAGAAGCTGTCTTTCGTCATAGACACTGCGGGTGTCGGGATTTCGTCTTATGATAACGGCGATTACGGCTGCGAGTAAGATAAACAGAAGAACCGGGAAAAAGTCAGTCATTGTAAAATCCTCCTTTTCACGAATGAGATACGGAAGAGTTTTTCTATGTGTCAAATATACCTTACTTTTTGTCACTTGTCAAGTATAGTTGACAAAAAGTAAGGTGCAAATACAGAAGTATCAGGATCGTGGAGATAAAACTGATGCGGGACATATGAAAGACAGGATGCAGGTAAAGGGCAGACTGTACAAGCTGACGCTTTATGCGTATGATGAGAAAACAGGTCAGGAGGGTCTGAAGCCGGAGACGAGACCGGGAGGCAGTCGTAAGAGACCGAAAGGTAAGCCGAAAAGAAGAGGCAGATAGAGAGGAGATCTTCTTAAATGGAAAATTCATATCGATTTTTTGCAAATAAGGAATGTCAGTATTACCCCTGTCACAAGGGTGTGGAGGAGCTGAACTGTCTCTTTTGTTACTGCCCTTTTTATCTGACAGACAGCTGCCCCGGAAGGCCTGAGTATATTGACACGGGGGACAGGATCATCAAGGACTGTACGTACTGTACATTTCCGCATGTGCCGGAAAATTACGACAAGGTGCTGGCATGTATCCGTGCACAGAATGCAAAGAGAGAATTTCCGGATTCCGTAAAGCAGAAAGCAAAAAGAAAAAAGGATCTTAAATGAAACAAACAGCCCGGACTTCACAGGAAGCCTGCACCCGAAAGAGAGTGCGGGATAATCCTTGAAAAGTCCGGGCTGTTTTTCCGAAGAAGCGCCGTGATCGGGAAAAACGATCAGTCCGCCTGACCGGATCGGTTTTCGGAGCTGCCGATTTTTTTGAAATATGCAAAGTTAAAGGCAAGAGAGATGACTGTGGCAATGGTCCAGCCGATCGGCCAGGACATCCAGATGCCGGTGGAGCCGAATGCGGTTCCTGAGAGTACAATGGCAAGAACGACACGCAGCAGCAGATCTGAAAAGGTACCTGCCATAAAGGGACCCATTCTGCCGCTTCCTCTGTGAACGCCGTCAGATACAAGCTTCGCGGCGACAACGAAGTAGAAGGGAGCGACGATCCGCAGGAACATGACGCCCGCATCCATGGCAGAACCGGTGGGACTGTCCAGGAATACATAGACCAGATAGCGGCCGAAGAAGGTATACAGGATCATAAGAGGCAGGCAGAGGATCCAGACCAGTTTTATGCCGGCTAGGAATCCCGCTTTGATCCTGGCGGGTTTCTGAGCTCCAAGATTTTGAGCGGTATAATTCGAGACACCGTTTGCAAGTGTGGTGAGGGAGGTAATGACCATGTTGTTCAGCTTTACAGAAGCGGAGTAACCGGCAATGACGGAGGAACCGAAGCTGTTGATCACGCTCTGAATGATAATGTTTCCGATAGAGATAAAGCTCTGCTGCAGAATGCTTGGAACAGCGATTACTGCGATACGTCCGAGGAGCCGCCACGAGAAAACAGGGATCTTCCCGGTCGTTTCTATGTGTCGGAATTTCCTGAAAACAACAAGGATCGCGAGTATACAGCTTACACCCTGACAGAGGAGAGTCGCCCATGCAACACCTGCAACGCCCATATGAAAGCCCGCAACAAACAGAATATCCATGCCGATATTCGTGACGGAAGAACGGGCCAGAAAAAGAAACGGTGTTCTGGAGTCGCCGAGAGCAGAGAAAATACCTGTTGCGACATTATAATAAAAGACAAAGGGGAGGCTGAGAATATAGATCCTCAGATATAGCTCGGAGTCCGCAAAAATATTGTCCGGTGTCCGGATGAGACCGAGAAGCCGGCTGCTGCCTGCAAATCCGATCAGCATCAGGAACGCACAGAGCACGCCGGATGCGATCAGACCGGTGTAGACAGCTGTTTTCATTTCCTTCATGCGCTTTGCGCCGAAGAGCTGCGAGACGATCACGGAGCAGCCGATGTTGCAGCCGAACGCAAATGCAATAAAGATCAGTGTGATCTCGTAGCTGTTGCCGACCGCGGCAAGGGCATCGTTGTTGATGAATTTGCCGGCGACAAAGCTGTCCGCGATGTTGTAGAGCTGCTGGAAGAGAACACTTCCGAAAAGAGGCAGACAGAATTTCCAAAGAACGGCTGCCGGCTTTCCGACAGTAAGATCTGTGTTCAAAATAAGCACTCCTTTCTTAGTACATATTGTATATGACTGGAAATCTTTCAGAAAAGAGCGGACTGTGCGGCGGTCTGCAAACCGGCATGCAGCCTGCACTGAAAGACCGAAGGCGATTATAGTCCTTTTTTGGGGAAAAGTAAAATCTGCGGAAATGAAAAAACAGATATCTTGTGCAGGTAATACGCAGGAACTGTTTCCGGCATTTGATCGGGAAAAGGAGGACCCGCAGGAAAATATACACAAATCGGCAGGCGGATGAGCATGGAAAGTTTGTTAGAATTCAAATTGACAAAAGCAGAATAGGATCGTATAATTTTAAATGTAAGTTAAAAAGAACTAACGAGTGACGATCTCACTTAACCGATTAAACGTAAGTGAAATTCGAAAGAGGAATACTCCTGCATCGCAGCTGCCTGCGGAAGAGGTTGTCTTTCGGAACTTCCGGTTTTCGATAGAGAGGCAGATATATGAATTTGGTAACTTTGCTGATTTGCCTGGTGCTGGCTGTTGCGGTATTTTTCGCCGCAAGATATTCCATTCGCCATGGTGGAAGCTGTGAGAGCTGCGGAGGTGGCTGCGGTGGATGCAGCGGCGGATCCTGCTCTTCCAAAAAGATGACAGCAGAAGAGAAGGCGTTTCAGGAAAAGCTTCAGAAGGTAATCGCCGAGAACGAGAAGCAGTCCTGAAGACGTCAGGAAAATATTTTACGACATATCCTACATAATAAATACATACCCTAAAACCACTAAGCCCGGATGATCTGAGGAATCAGTCATCCGGGCTTAGTGGTTTTTCTGCAAGAAAAGGATTGTCAGATTCCGTAAAAAGTGGTATGAATTAAATGTGCATTAATGCACGGCAAGAAATAAAAACACGAGATAATAGAATCAGACAAATAGAGACTGCTGATTTCTTACAAGCGGAACGACCGGAGACTCCGGTCGTGCGAAATCAGCAAGAGACAGAGGATACAATTATGAGCCGAATTACAATTGCGGAAATCGCACGGCATGCGGGAGTATCAAGAGGAACAGTGGATCGTGCTTTGCACAATCGGGGAGAAATTAATCCCGAGGTGCGGGAGCGCGTGATCCGTTCTGCAAAGATTCTCGGATATCCTCTGAAGGCAGCACCCAATCAGCGCAAAATCGGCATTCTTCTCCCAGGAGGCAGCTGGTTCGACCGCTATTTAAAGGAAACCTGGAAGCAAGGGGTTGCGGATGCCTCTGCTCTTCTTGAATCACTCGGCTACAGAATTCTTCTGCAGGAATGCGAGACAAGTGAATCCGGGGAGATGGCGGCGCAGATTCTCGCTATGGAGGAGCAGGGTGTGTCGGGTCTCATTCTGACTGCCCGGGATGAGCCGCAGATCCGGAGTCTGGTGAATTCTCTTGCTGATCGGAATATTCCGACGATTACATATAACAGTGATATCTCGTCTCGGAGATCCGCCTATGTCGGTCAGGACCCCTATAAGAGCGGACGGGTAGCCGGTGATATCTACGTGAAATATGCAGAGCCGGATCGACGCGTTCTGGTTATTGCCGGAAATCTGGCATTTACCGGTCATCGGAGACGCGTACAGGGATTTCTGGATAAATGTGTGGAGCGTGGGATCGACCGGACGCAGATCCGCATAGAAGAGAGTAACAATGAGTATGAGCTGACCCGTGAAAAGGTGCTTGCGGCCTTTCGCGAGGATGCGAGAATTTCCGCCGTTTATATGGCGAATGAATCGATCTCAGGGTGTGTGGATGCCCTGCGGGAGCTGGAGCTGACAGAGCGCGTTCTTGTTATAGGAAATGACTTAACAGCAGGCACGCGCAGCATGCTGATGGAGGGCTCCGTGAATTTCATTGTGGAGCAGAATATTTACTGGCAGGGGTATCGTCCGCTGATCCTGATGAAGCACTTACTGGAATCACCGGACGCTTCCACAGAGGAAGACCGCTTTACGCATATCCGCGTGGCAAACCGCGAGACAGTGAGGTGAAAATGGGAAATAAAATTACGATTTCCGATGTGGCGGAGCGGGCAGGCGTATCACGCGGAACGGTTGACCGGGTTCTCAATAATCGTCCGCATGTCAAGGAAATTCAGAAACAGCGGGTTCTGCAGGCTATGCAGGAGCTGGGATACGAGCCGATTCGGAAGAAACAGGCCGATCACCTCGGCCTTAAGATGGCGGAAGAGAAGGTAATTAAGATCGGCATTGTGCTGCAGAACAAGGGAGAGCATTATCTTAAGGAGATCAAGCGCGGCATTCAGGATGCACAGTCGATTCTGGCGGATTTTACGATCGATATTCTGACAGAGCAGATAGAAACTGCTGTTCCCGATGAGATCGAGACGGCGATCGATCATCTTGTTGACAAGGGAATCAGCGGGCTTGCCATCAGTGCGCCGGATCTTCCGCGAGTCAGGAAGAAGCTGGCTTCGCTTGAGAATATCGCTGTGATTACATTTGAGACGGATATACCGGACAGCGGACGGATCTGTTTCTTTGGGCAGGATCAGAAGACGATCGGCAGGGTTGCCGGGGGACTCATGGTTCCGTTTCTGAAGGCTGGCGACAGGGTCATTGCAGCCATCGGAAGCCGGGAGATCGATTCGGATTCGGAGCGGCTGGCCGGTTTTCTTGAATGTCTGGCGGAGCACGGCTTTCCGGAGAAAGATATTCTGATCGTGAGCACGCTGGGAGATTATCGCCTGACGTACGAGAAGCTTTTGCCGCTTATACAGGAAGCCGGCGTTGTGAGAGGCATCTATATGGGAAACCATTCTGTCAATGGTTGTATCGATGCGATCGAGGCCGCGGAATGTCCGCATTTTGTGCATGTGATCGGCAGTGATCTGACGGAGACGACGCTGCGCTTTCTGGCGCGGGGCGCTGTGGACTTCTGTGTAAATCCCAACATTTATCTGCTGGGATATGAACCGCTGCTTATGCTTGGAGAATATCTGACGAAGCAAAAGGTTCCGGCAGTAAGAGAAATTCATCTGGCAGCTGAGATCGTAACGGCAGAAAATATACAATGACAAAGAAAGCTGTTTTGTAAACAGACAATGGTATTTGTCGGGGAATTTTTGCGGCATGCTGCAGAATGCGTTGTAGAGACGTCTAATATAGTGTTGTCTCAAGCAGAGACAACTCAAGCGGAAATCATGAAAGAATAGTTTTTGAATAACCATTGAATAAGTTGGAGGATCAATTCGGACGTTTGAATTGATCCTCCAACTTTTTTGCGCTTCGTTCGAACAGAGTGCTCCGGTCCGGCACTTCGGAAACCGTGTAGTGCGGGGGAAACGAAGAAAGGGAAGAATTCCCACCACCTGCAGCCCGGAAACCATGCGGGGAAAACGCAGAAAG
>JAUNAN010000110.1 GCA_030527595.1 Lachnospiraceae bacterium
ATCATCATGATGCTGATGAGGTATTCACAAGCTGGGGCGTGGAGACGATCAGGAAGTTTAATGCCGAAGAAATCGAAAAGATCCTGAATGTGCTTTCCGAGAGCGAGGAGTACGGTATGGTTCTTCGCGCCAAAGGTATGGTTGAGAGCACGGACGGAACCTGGATCTACTTCGATATGGTTCCGGGTGAGGCAGACGTTCGTACGGGCGAGCCTGAATTTACCGGCCGTCTCTGCGTGATCGGTGCGGAGCTGAAGGAAGATAAGCTCAGTGAATTATTTGGTCTTTCATAATTGCAGCAGGACATCTGCAGCTGATCGATCGAAAAAAGCAGATCTATATGATCTCATGATTTTTTAGAAATGAGGTAACCGCATGCCGGAAGAGTATGTAACTCCCGATGACGCAGTCATCCCGGAGAACGAAGTAAGAGTACCGGTATATTTAATCACCGGGTTCCTGGAGAGCGGAAAGACATCCTTTATCGACTTTACGATTGCCCAGGATTATTTTGAAATAGATGACCCCACCCTTCTCATAAACACGGAGGAGGGCGAGGAGACCTACGACCCGAGAGAACTTTTGAAGCACGGTACGCTTTATGCGGAGGTGCAGGAAAAAGAAGAGCTGACCTATGAGAAGCTGGTTGAGCTGGATAAAAAATACAAGCCCGGCAGAGTTCTGATAGAGTACAATCCGCTCTGGGGTATTCCCGATATCGAGAATATGAAGATGCCGGAGGGCTGGGCGATCGTGCAGGAGATCGTCACGGTAGATGCCGCCACCTTCCAGATCTATCAGCAGAACATGAAATCTCTCTTTGTCGAGATGAGCCGCAATGCGGATATGGTCATGTTCAACCGCTGCACGAAGGATATGCCGTTGGCTAACTACCGCCGCAGCATCAAGGTCGTCAATCAGGGCTGTGAAGTTATTTTTGAGGATACCGATCAGGAGATGATCGACCTGTTTGAGGACTCCATGCCCTATGAGCTGGATGCAGATCCCATTCAGATCGATGATGTGGATTACGGTATCTTCTATATCGATCTGACGGACCACCCGGACAGATATGTAGGAAAGAATGTCCGCTTTAAGGGACGCGTTCTGAAGAGCAGAAACGACAAGGCGAAGTTCTTTGTTCCGGGGCGTCAGGCCATGACCTGCTGTGCGGATGATATGCAGTTTATCGGTTATATCTGCATGTATGAGCAGACCCCGAACCTGAAAATGGGCGAGTGGGTGGAAGTGACCGCAAAGGTAGACTGGCGGTACATGAACAATTATAAGGAAGAAGGACCTGTGTTCATTGCATCCGAGGTGCGTCCTGCGGAAGCACCTGCCAGTGATCTGGTATATTTTTCATAAGGTATTTTGACGGCGTCTGTGAATAGTTCACAGGCGCCGTTCGTGTATGATGCGGCATTGTGCCGTGCGGTGAATTTATAAGCCGGTTGTAACAAAGAAAGAATCAAAGAGACAACATGACTGACGCGGTGCGGTTCCTGAGAATGAAAGTAGAAAACCGATATTTTGTGCGAAAAGATGGCAATTCTTTGATACTTTTATCGATATGATCGGCGTATAATAAAGATCGATTTTATAACATTCTTTTTTATATAAACGGCAGGGAGGGGACGCAAAAAGCGTCAGAAAAGGAAATGCTGAAAGACAAAAAGTTTTATCACTCATTTTTTGCAATGTGGATCGTTCTGGTTCTGCAGAATGTGATTACCTTAAGTGTCAATCTGGCGGATAATATGATGCTCGGTGCATATAGTGAGGTCTCACTTTCCGGTGTCGCAGCGGTCAATCAGATTCAGTTTATTTATCAATATCTGCTGCTTGCGATCGGAGAGGGCGTTGTAATAATGGGCAGTCAGTATTTCGGAAAGAAGAAACTGGATCCGATCCGATCTCTTTCCGGATTCGCGATGAGATGCTCTCTGATCCTGGCACTGGTGCTGTTTCTTGTCGTGTCCCTGTTTCCGCAGTTTGTCCTCTCTGCATTCACAACGGATGCGGCCATTATTACAGAGGGAACACGCTACCTGATGGTAGTGCGCTGGACCTATTTCTTTTTTGCCGTCTCCCAGATCCTGCTGGCAATTCTGCGCAGCACGGGCTACGTGAATATGGCTCTTTATCTCTCTGTTCTTGCACTCGGCATTAATGTGTGCGGAAATTATGCTTTCATTTACGGAAAATTCGGCTTCCCGGAGATGGGTGTTGCCGGTGCAGGTCTGAGCACTCTGATCGCGCGTATTGCTGAGACAGCGGTCGTTGTGATCTATATGCTTACGAAAGAAAAGCACCTGCACATGAAGTTCCGTGACTTCCTGAAGAGGATCGATCCGATGCTCAGGAACGACTATGTCAGGGTTCTGATCCCCATGCTGATCATCAATGCTCTTTGGGGATTCAATAATGCAGCCCAGAATGCGATCCTCGGTCATATGACAGCGCGGGCGATCGCAGCAAACAGTGTGGCAACGACCTTGTTCCTTATGGTGAAATCAACGGGACAGGGGTCTGCCTCCGCAGCATCCTTTATCATCGGGCACGCGATCGGAGAAGGCAGATCGGAGAAGGAATTAAAGCACACGGCAAAGACGTTGCAGCTCCTTTTTCTGGGAATCGGAATTCTCTCCGGACTGCTCTTATTCTTTATTCGGATCCCGATCCTCAGTATCTACAATCTGAGTGCGGAAACAAAGGCAATGGCGAATCAGTTCCTGATCATCCTCTCCGTAGTCTGCGTCGGTATGTCCTATCAGATGCCGACAAACGCAGGCATCATCCGCGGAGGAGGAGATACGAAGTACTGCATGGTTCTGGACCTGATCAGCATTTGGGCGATCGTGATGCCCCTGTCCTTTATTCTGGCGTTTGTTGTGAAGGCATCACCAATCGCAGTAGTCTGGTGTCTGAACGCTGACCAGATCTTCAAGGGACTTCCTGCATTTATCAAGTGTAATTACGGTCATTGGGCAAAGAAGCTTACAAGGGACTGAGAAGAAAATATAAGTATAAAAAATCAGAAATAAAGAGACCGGATAATTAAAGAGAACAAATCATACAGAAATAAGAAAAGACCTGTCGGAGAAAAACATTCCCCGGCAGGCTTTTTTTGTGTGATAAGCCGCCTGGCGGAAGCTGTGTTTGCACGAGCTGACATCAGGAGGCCAACAGAAAAACGATGCCGGATAATGTTTGTGAAAGATTACGATGACGGATGTAATGCAAGTTAGATAACTAATGCAAAATGGAAGAACAAAATAATTTGAGGTATACAAGACTAACCACGTGTGATATAATCACTAAACGATTAGAGGAGACTTATTTATATTAGTTTTATCTGCAAAAATAATCCTCCGATTAAAGAAAGGTGTAGTATGAAAAAGAAAGGTGACATGATCATCTGTATCATCCTGCTGGCACTTTCGGTTTTTGCGGCTTTCGGTGTTCGGTTTTTCTTTCATGCGTGCCTGCCGAAAGAGGACGGAAGCTATATGAACTGCCACAATGCCGAACTTGCAGTCATGGTGATGTTTACATTAATGGCGGTGGTTTACGCGCTGGCACTTCTTTTTAAGAAGTACAGAGGCGGTCTTGTTCTGGCTTCGATCCCTATGGCGATCGCTGCCTGCGTGATTCCGCAGGGCGTGATTTCTATGTGCATGATGCGGGATATGAGATGCTTTGCGGTTATGCGCCCGGCAGTCATCGCATGCAGTGCGGTAATGGTGATCTTCTCTGCAGTTCTGCTTTGGAGCGAGAGACGCTCCGGGTTGAAGAGGGAAGACTGAATTCAAAGAAAGCAGCAATAAACAAGCAGATGAGTATTCGAAACAGTATTGCATACAGAAATTGCGCAAGGCGTCCGGGAAGAAGCGCAGCGTTGATTCTTCTTTCTTTTCTTCTCAGCTTCAGTGTCCTTGGAGGACTTCTGGTCATCCTCGGACTGCAGAGCGGATTGAACTCACTGAAGACCCGACTCGGCGCTGATATTATGGTGGTGCCTTATGAGGCAACATCCAAGGGCGAATTAAACAGCATGATTTTACAGGGGAATCCCGGATATTTTTATATGGATTCCTCACTGGCAGAGAAAACAAAGAGCAGGGACGGAATTGAAGCGGTAAGCGAACAGTTTTATCTTGCCTCTACTTCATCCAGCTGCTGCAGCTACAAGGTTCAGATCATTGGATATGATCCGGAGTCTGATTTCACGATCAGTCCCTGGGTTCAGCTCTCAGATCAGGGAACTCTTGCGGACAATGAGGTCTATGTGGGAAGCACACTGAATGCTTTTGCGGGAGATGAGCTGACCTTCTATGGATCAACTGTCAGAGTTGCCGGCCGCTTGGATGAGACAGGTACCTACCTGGATACCTCTGTATATGCGAACAAAAAGACGATTCAAAATCTGATTTCTTCCGCCCAGTCTCTCGGCATGCTGGATTTTAATGATGTGGATCCCGAAAATGTGGTGTCCTGCATCATGATCAATGTTGCCGACGGTTATTCTGTCCAGGAGGTACTGGATGACATCAACGTTCATGTGAGGGGCGTTGAGGCGGTACAAACTCAGACGATGATTTCCGATGTGGCAGGTAAGCTGATCGGAATATCCGATATTATCGGGATTCTCATCGCAGTGGTGTGGGTTCTTGTTCTTCTCATCATGGTGCTTGCCTTTGTGATGATCTCCAATGAAAGAAAGAAGGAGTTTGCTGTCCTGAGACTTCTGGGTGCTTCCAGAAAGTCGCTCTCGGGTATTGTGTTCCGGGAAGCGGCGTTTGTAAGCATCATCGGAGGCTTAATGGGAGGTGCGCTCTCAGTAGGAGCGATCGTACTTTTCGGACAGAACATTGAGTCTATGCTCAACCTCCCCTTTTTGCTGCCGGGCGGTATGAGTCTTGCGGGACTCTTTGTGATTGCTCTTGCGGCAGCGGTATTTACAGCAGCTGTTTCCGCTGCTGTCTGCGCAGGCAGGATCAGCAGGGTAGACGCGGCGGTGATTATGCGGGGAGAGAATTGAGGCAGGAATGTACAGATGATAGAAGCAAAAAATGTAAGTAAGCGCTTTGTGCGAAAACGAGGAGAGAGCAATTTCTTCTTTCCGGTCAGAGAGGTAAGCCTGAAGCTGGAGCCGGGAGAACTGACGGCACTTTACGGTGCTTCCGGAAGCGGTAAATCCACTCTCTTAAATATGCTCGCCGGAATACTTGCTCCCACAGAGGGCACTGTCTTGATGGAGGGGGAGAGCCTCTATGACAAGAACGATGAGAGTCTTTCCTTATTTCGAAATGAAAACATCGGAGTACTCCCTCAGGTGCAGTCAGCGATCTCGTCCATGACGGTACTGGAAAATATTCTTCTGCCGTTGGAATTCGCTTCCGGAAATGAGAAGAAGCAGTCGGGATTTCGCAAAGAGGCTGAAAATAGAGCACTTCAGCTGCTTGAACAGGTGGGAATGAAGGATCTGGCAGCAGTGATGCCGAGAGAACTTTCCGGAGGAGAACTGAAGCGGATGGCAATTGTGCGGTCGCTGATCAGAGATCCGAAGGTGATCCTTGCAGATGAGCCCACAGCAGATCTGGATGAAAAGAACACGGTTCTGATTCTGGGATTGCTAAAGGAAATTGCAAAATCCGGAAAAGCAGTAATGATCGTAACCCATGACAAAGAAGTTCTGGGATTTGCGGATCAGATATATGACATGAAAGACGGGTGCCTTAGGAGGCGTCCGGAAGAATCTTGAGGGAGGTAAAAAGAAAGATGAGACAACCTATGTACAGGCAAAAGGAAAGACGCTTTACGGCGGTCTTCTTTGCGGTACTCATGGCATTCTTTGTGTTCGCATCCGCCGGACGTGTTTACGCGGCTGATGCGTATTACGGAACCTGGGCAGATTATCAGGCGAGCGGCCAGCCTGCATCCAGCTGGAATGATGTGGCAAATGCCATGGACGCAGTGTTTGATTATGGTATTGAGCTGTTTTCTCAGGGTGATTATGACGGCGCATATAACTGCGTCAACGACGGCTATTACGGCTACTATGAGACCACCGGTTTCGAGCGTATTGCCATGGGATA
>JAUNAN010000111.1 GCA_030527595.1 Lachnospiraceae bacterium
GCGTAAAAACCTTGGATTTTCAACAAAAAACACTTGATTATATGAGGAGGTATCCGTCAGAGCTGTCCAACCAATGTTCAAGCTTGTTAAATTGCTCAGATTTTCCAGAGCAGAACAGTCAGAGGGCAATTCTACGTCGGATAATTTGAGCTTCCTTAATTGAGTCAGTTCGGAGAGCGCGTCAAGATCCGGTGCAGAGAGTGTTATCTTACCAAGATTCAGGGATGTTATCTGACTGCAGGCAGAAATATCGGAAAAATCAGAAACCTCAGTATTGTAAATCGAAAGATGATCCAGTGATTTGATCGCACCAAGATCGGAAAGCGAACCGGTCATCACAGAATCGATTATGTTTAATCTACGGATATAGGGTAGATTTTCAGTGATCGAAGCCATATCAGCATCAGAGATCTCTTTCGCACTCAGAGATAGAACATCGGTATTCCGTTCTATATTCTCTCCGCAGATTAGAACAGAGGTTTCTGTTTTCTCTGAGGACCCTTCATCATTGGAAGATACGGTGTCTGTATTTCCCGAAACTGACACAGGAGAAACAGAAGAGATCGAATTATTTGCAGAAGATCCGGAGCTTCGGACCATCAGAATAATCCCGAAAATGAGCGCAGTGCAAACCAGACCTGCCGCAAGCAGCGGCAGTTTCCTATTTCTCTTAAGAACGGGCGGAGTATCATACGCCGGTTTTTCGGAAGTGCCGTGAGTATTGGTCTCATGTTCAGCCCGATCATTCGCAGATTGAGAGTTTACGGACCGGGCATCCGCAGCCTGAATATTCACAGTCTGCGGGTTCCGCTGAGTCTTCACGGAATGGATGTTTCGCATCTGCCGCGGCTTCAGCGGCATAAGAAAATAATCGATGTCAGGCTTTGACGCATCTTGCTTTTGATCTTGATCCAGGTTCATATGCAGCCTTTCCGTAAATAAATGTTAGATTTTCCGGCTCTTAGAAAGTAGCAGCCGCAGGTTTTGATTCGCTGCAGCCGCTTGTTTTCATTTTATGAAACGTAATATTTTTAACTGTTTCTTTGAATCCCCGAGATATCCGGCTCGGCAATCAGAGAGTAATTGGTGTGATAAATGACAAAACCGGGCTTTCCGCCGTTTTTCTTTCTCAGGTTTCTGCGCTCTGTGTAGTCGATCTCTACCTTTGGTGCACTTCTCTGAGAGGAGTAATAGGCTGCAAGGGCTCCTGCCTCTTCATAGGTGCGGTCCGGTACCTCCTGTCCGCGGGTACGGACGATTACGTGGCTGCCGGGTGCCTTTTTTGCGTGGAACCAGAGATCTCCGCCGTTTGCGATCTTAAAGGAGACCTCCTCATTCTGATAATTGTTTCGTCCTACCAGCATCTCAAAGCCGTCGGAGGAGGTATAGGAGTAGGGAAGAGATTTCGCCTCCCGCTTTGCGCCCTTGTCCTTTGTGTGCTTTCTCTGGGCAAAGCCGAAGTCGGCAAGCTCCCTGCGGATCTCACTTAAGTCAGCCTCGTTTTCTGCGAGATCGATGGCGGTCATGACGGATTCCAGCTGATCCCTGTCGGAGATCGTCTCCTCGATCTGAGAAGTCAGAGCCTCCGCGGTGCGCTTCAGCTTGTTATATCTGGCAAAATACTTCTGTGCGTTTTCAGAAGCGCTCAGTGTCTCGTCCAGGGGAACGGTGATCTCCTCGTTCGTATAATAATTGAGACAGGTCAGAGATTTCGCACCCTCCTCCGCACTGTATCCATAGGTGTTGAGCATCTCGCCGTAGATACGGTATTTGTCCTTCTTCTCCGTGGAAGCCATCTGCTTCTCCTGAATGATCAGCTTTTTGTTCACACGATCCAGAGCCGTGGAAACAAGGTGGCGCAGATCCGCGGATTTCTGACGGATGCGGGTCAGCTTTTCTCTTGTTCCGTAGAAGGTCAGGATCATCTCACTGACGGAATCAAAGGTCTCTGTCCCGGAAGAGGCATACCTGCGCTGCGGATAGACTGCAAATTCCTGCGGGATCCCGTCCTTTTTAACAATATTCGGAAGCAGCTCGTCTGTTTTGAGTCTTCTCATGCAGGAGGAAAATACCGAGAAGAGATCCCGCTTCTCGGTCTCTGTCAGGTCGTTCCAGCCCTTTCTCGGCTCAATTCCCGCCTCATAGACAAATTCCTCGGCTGCGGACGGTGAGATTCCCGTATAGGCTGTATAGAGCGCCTTCACGATATCCTGTTTCTGTTCCGCCATTGCGGCAAAGAAGCCGGTCTCATCCGCATCCAGAGGATTCAGTTTTTTCTGTGTCTCAGGGATAAAATAAGTTCTGCCCGGAAGAACCTCACGGATCGAGCTGACGCTTGCCGGCACGCGCTTAATACTGTCAATGATCGTATTTTCCTCGTCCACGAGAATGATGTTGCTGTATTTTCCCATGAGCTCGATCAGAAGCTTTTTCTGCCTCATATCCCCGAGCTCATCACGATGCTCCACGGTAAAGCTGATGATGCGCTCGAGAGACGGCTGCTCAATCGCAAGGATCTGTCCGCCCTGCAGATGCTTTCTCAGCAGCATGCAGAAATTCGGCGCGGTGAGCGGAGCCTCCTTTCTTTCCTCTGTCAGATAGATCAGCGGAAGAGAGGCGTTTGCACTCATGAGCAGCCTGTACGTGACCTTTCTGTTTTTGATCGTCAGAAAGAGCTCATCCTTTTCCGACTGTACGATACGGCTGATGCCGCCTCCTTTGAGTTTTTGATTTAACTCCGACACAATGCCGGCAGTCGTGATTCCGTCAAATGCCATTTTCGTTTACTCCGTTCATACGTGTAGTAATCCAGTATTCGCCCATAGTCTGACCGGGCTGCTCGGAAACATCGTCGCTCAGATATTCGGAAAGTCCGACGGATGCCGGATTCCAGCTGCGTGCTGTTTCTTCATCGGGATATTCCACCTCTGCATACCAGAATTCCGTGGGAAGTCCCTCGTCAACATGATTGACCTCGAGCTTCAGTCCGTCCGGCAGAGCATATGTGCGCCGCAGCTTCGGAATGAGCGGTAAATGAATAAACTGCTCGATCTTTGCAAAGTCATCCTTCGGGAGAGAGAGCTCAAGCTCCTCGCGGACGATTCCGGAACCGGATTTGAAGCAGAGCACATAATCCGTACTGCCTCCGATCACTGCTTCCTCGCGAATTCGTACTGTCGGACGCACAGAGACATAGCCCTGGCGCATGCCTTCTTCTTTCAGGAGAGGGAGGTCAGATTCCGGCCATCCGTTTACCATCCATTTTCTTTCAATTTCCATAATTTAACCTCATTAATCGATAGTGAGACCCGGAAACATCCTTCGCTCAGTGCATGATAGGAATCCTGCAGGAACAGATGTCAGATCAGACCCTGATTCCGGGTTCAAAGATATCATAAATTCCGGGAGAAGCAAAAAACGTTCTCCCGGAGATGAGTGTATAACGATCAGTCTAAAATATTATAACATAGCGCGAAATAGAGGAGAAGCAGGGGACAAAAAGAGCGGTCCGGAAAGCGTACACTTTCGGGACCGCCCACTGTGATTTTATTTTTCGGAATCGGAAAAACCGACGAGTATTTTATAAAGCAGCTGATAGAGCTCCGCTGCCTCCTCCGGTTTCATGCAGATACAGGAGGAAATTTTTTCCGGGATATGAACAGCCTCCTTGCGAAGAGCCGCACCTTCCTCCGTGATTTTGACGTTCAGAATGCGCTCATCGTCTTTTGCGCGGGTGCGGGTCAGATATCCCTTTTTTTCGAGCTTCTTCAGGAGCGGCGTCAGCGTGCCGGAATCCAGATAAAGAAGCCTTCCCATTTCCTTGAGTGAAATCTCTTCGTGTTCCCACATCACCATCATGGCAATGTACTGCGTGTATGTCAGATCGATCGCATCGAGAAAGGGCTTATAGGCACGGATGATCTCCTTTGATGCGGCATACAGCGGGAAGCAGAGCTGGTTCTCAAGCTTTATACAGTCATATGCGTCTGCCATAGTATTGCCTCAGTCAAGATAAGAGGAGATCCATGCCTTGAGCGGTTCCTTGGGCTTAAAGCCTACCTGCTGATCAACGACCTCACCCTTCTTCAGGATCAGAAGTGCCGGAATAGAAGAGATGCTGTACTTCATGGCAAGGTCCATGTTTTCATCGGAATCGATATTGAAAAATGCAGCCTTTCCGTCCAGCTCTTCCGCAATGCTGTCGAGAACCGGTGCAAGCATCTTGCAGGGGCCGCACCAAACTGCGGAGAAATCAATAACAGCGACCTCAGCGTCGAGTGCTTCCTGCATATCGTTATTTACAATCTTTTTTACCATAATGAAAGATCCTCACTTTCTTAGATTCTATCTCATAGATCCTATGTTTCTTTGCCGATTCTATTTTATGCAATTCCGTAAGGAATGTCCATGGTGTCTTCATTCGGCAGCGGCTTTGCGCTTTTTCGCATCCAGATATTCTACGGCGGAGAGAGCGGCAATATTTCCCTGACCGGCAGCTTTGATATACTGATACGGCTTTCCGGCGATATCGCCTGCCGCAAAGAGTCCCGGAATGCTTGTTGTCATCTGCAGATCGACCTTGACATGCGGCCCGTCCGTCTCAAGACCGGGAACCAGCTTATCGGCACTGATCGCATCTCTCAAAATGAAAACACCTTCTGCATCCACAACACCCTCCGACGTCTTTACGCCGGCAGCCTTTTTGTCACCGATGATCTCCTCTGGCTTTCCGGAGACGACCTGAATGTTCGGTGCGGTAAAGGACGGGGAACCCTTCATCGGGAAGTAGTAGACCGTCTTGCTCGTTTCGGCAAGGAATTCCGCCTCATGCTGAGATTCCTCATTGTATCCGAGAACCGCAACATCCTTATCTCTGTAGAAGAAAGCATCGCAGGTGGCACAGTAGCTGACGCCTCGTCCAAGATATTCATTTTCACCCGGAAGCGGCTTGCCAAGTACAACGCCGGTCGCAAGGATCACGGTCTCTGCCTCCAGCATATCTGTCGGAGTCTGCAGTCCGAAGTAATCACCCATCGCGTAGACATTTGTGATCTGAGTCTGCGTCATGGTAATATCCATTTCCTTCAGATGATTCTCGAGGGCAGCGGCAAGCTCGGAGCCCGGAACATCCGGGAGACCCGGATAGTTGCGGATCTTATGAGCCTTGCTGACCTTCTCGCTCATCGGACTTGCTGCGATCAGCAGGATGTTTTTATTTCTTACTTTAGCGGTAATGGCGGCGGAGACTGCCGCCGGGCCGTTACCGATAATTGCGATTTCATATCTTTCCATAACTAGTTCCCCGCAGAGATAATTTGATCAAGCTGATAGAAATAATCCGATCAAACAGATCGAGATAATTCGATTGAGCTGATTATAACAGCTCAGCTGCTTTCTTTTCAAGCTCGCTCATATCAGCAGTCGGCTCAAATCTTGCCACAACATTTCCCTGTCTGTCTACCAGGAACTTTGTGAAGTTCCACTTGATCTCCGGATTGTTCTTGTAATCCTTGTCGATCTTCTTGAGCATCGCACTCATTGCCAGAGCCTTCACACCCTTGCCGAAGCCTGCGAAGCCCTGCTGGGACTTCAGATAATCAAAGAGCGGAAGAGCATTCTCGCCGTTCACATCGCTTTTCTTCATCTGCGGGAACTGTGTATTGTATTTCAGAGTGCAGAATTCATGAATTTCCTCGTCTGTTCCCGGAGTCTGACCTGCGAACTGATTGCACGGGATATCCAGGATCTCAAGACCCTTCTCGTGATACTTCTCATACATATCCTCGAGGTCCTTGTACTGGGGAGTGAAGCCGCAGCCTGTTGCTGTGTTGACGACCAGGACGACCTTGCCCTCGAATTCGGACATTTTGACTTCTTCGTTCTTTGCATTCATTACGCTGTAATCATAAAAGCTCATATTTATTCTCCTTTTTTAATGTTGATCTGCATATGCGGATCATGTCTGTGCGTTTTTGTGTAGTGACGATTTTTATTTTCTTATAGTGTGCATACATTGACTGAAATAAGGTTGCATGCAATTCATTTGATGGGTTGATTGTACGCAATTGAATTATGATTGTCAAGTATAT
>JAUNAN010000112.1 GCA_030527595.1 Lachnospiraceae bacterium
CAAGGTAACTATTAAATTGATATAGAAATATGGTATCTAAAAGATACTATACGAGAAGGAGGACAGTTTATGAAAAAAATGATCGCATCCATGCTTGTCTTTGTTATGGCAGTATCATTGACAGCATGTGGACCAAAGTCATCGGGGCAATCGGGTTCATCTCCACCGGAGTCATCCACTGTGGACTTAGCGGAATTTGAGAGAAAGCTGAATCCGGCTCAGCCGATTCCCGCGGATACGGGAACGGTAGCAGTCAGCCCTCAAACCTTTGATGATCTCTATCTCACCCTGAATCTTCCGACAGATGTAACCACATCCGTGGAGAACATAACGAGTGTCGGTAAAGACGGCGTCATCGTAACCGATAATCAAGGAGAATGGACCATCACCTTCTGCCCCATGGACGGAAACAATTCCAATCTCATTCATAATCTGAACAACACAACCAAAACTGGTCCCAACGCAAAGGTTGACTGGGATCAGGACGTTCCGGGCAAGCTCGCCGGATTTGATGTCCGTGTCTGGGCATATAACCTTTCAGGGGCTACCAACACCTCCGATGTGCGTGAGGCTGTGGACATCGTCTTAGATTACGGCGGACTCGACTCCGGCTCTTTCTACGGCTTATATATTTCTCTCGCTGCCATTGAGAGAAAGGAAGGCACAAATATCTATGATATTTTGAAGGAACCCAGAGTTCTCGCAATCCTCAATAATTTCGAAGTCATCAAGACTCCCGATAAGATCTCGTACACGGTAGCAGGCACAACAGTCTCGATGCCGGGACGCTGGAATGTAATCGAGGACTCTCTTCTGGCCAGCTACTATATTGACGAAATCTGGCACTCCTTTAATATCATCAACAGTCCGTCGAAGGATATTATGGACATAGCTTCCACCTATGCGGATGAAGTCAACACCTACGAATACGGAAGCCGCACCTTCTACGGAGGTATCCGGACTCTGAAAGACACTGATGATTCCGGAAATGAAAAAATCACGGGTTATTCCCTGTCACTTTTCACGGAATTTAACGAGGAAAGAGTTCTGTGGATCACGGTTTCCATGCCGGGCGGAACATCAAAGGAAGACGTTCTCGCCAACCTGGAAGAACCCGAGCTGGTGAGCGTACTCAGCTCGATCGAAGTAGATCCTAACGGATACACTGCACCGGGACAGGCGATCTCAGACGGCTTTGTCGTAGACAAGGGTGTTCTCGTTGAGTACAGAGGCACGGATACGGAAGTTGTCATTCCGTCTGAAGTAGGAGGAGAGCTTGTCACCGCCATCGACAGTACCGGTAACCTCTTCCGCAATAACAAGGACATCACCAGTGTGGAAATGCCTGATACCATTACACAGCTTTCCTACGGCTGCTTCTACGAATGCGAAAACCTGGAGACTGTTGTCTTCTCATCTGCGCTTACAGAAATTCCCGGAACAGCATTTTATGGATGCAGCAGTCTGAAGGACGTTGTTCTGGGCGAAAACATCGTAAGCGTAGGGGAAGACGCCTTCGAGGATGCAGGAACCGGTACCTTCACCGCACTCGGTCCGGCAGTCTTTGAGACCGACGCCTTAAGAGGCTCCGGCTTTACAAGTCTCACATTTGCAGACGGCTGCGACCTCTCTGCAGAGAGTATCATGTACGCTGCAAAGGCCTCTGAGGTAAACCTGCCGTCAGATCTGGAAGTGCTTGGAACGAGATGCATGATGGGAATGGAAAGTCTGGAAAGACTTCAGCTTCCTGATTCCGTCACTACTCTTGAGGACCAGTGCCTCTACGGAGTAAAGCTGACCCGCCTGAACGTTCCTCTGAATCTCGAAACTGTCGGTGAAGAGATCTGCAATTCCTGGTATATTGAGGAGCTGACAATTTCTGACGGAGTTACGACCATTCCCGCTAATTTCCTGAGCGAGGCCTTCGTATACTTTGTAAACATTCCCGCCAGCGTCACCTACATCGGAGAAAACGCAATCGAGGGCGCTTACGTAGTTCTGAACAGCAAAGATATCACCATGGAGGAAAATGCGCTTGACTGCTACGATCTATATCTAAACGGTATGTACAGCACGGATGAAATACCGGAAGACATCGCAAAGCAGAGCGTCTCCTCCCAGTGCGACCTTCCTATGGATGCATCTGTAGATGAGATGAATGCTCTGGATGACTGGCTGGAAGAGCACGGCGCAGACAGAATTGCATACTACGGTATCGCACCTGAGTTTTTCGATGTCGATCGTATGGACTATATTGCCTATGCGGATGACAGGAGATTCATGGAGTCCTACGTGGGTGATAAGACCGTTGTCCACATTCCATACTGCGGATCCTCAGACTACGGTACTCTGATTTGGTTGAGGGAAGGTGCTTTCTCCAATACTTCCGGCATCACGGAGCTGAGTCTGGGAATTCTCAATTCCTTCCAGTCCGGCAGTTTCCAGGGGCTCAGTGATCTCCAGGATCTCTGGCTGAACGGAATTCAGATTGAATTTGCACTCCAGGATCCGGAAGGCAGCTTATCTGCAGACAGCTTTACCGGAATCAATGAAAACGTAACGATCCACTATCCGGATTGGCTCAGTGGGGACGAACTGACACAGCTCAAAGAAACCTATGAAGCAAGCGGCATGCCGAGCAGTGCAGTGTATGAGCCCTATAGTTTGAGAGGATAATTATCATACGATACACGTCTTCAGCAGGGAACGTCCCCACGCATCACAGTGTGGGGACACCATGAAACGATCATTAGCTGCAAGTAAGGGCCCCACACCTCCGGGTGTGGGGCCCTTACTATATAAGAGATTCTACTCAGATCACTCGTTCTTACCTACGATAAAGGTGTAATTTGTTGTTGCACTGCCGCCGATGTTCAGCATCATTGCATTCTTTGCATTCGGAACCTGATAGCCGCCTGCTGTTCCTGAGACCTGCTTGTAGAGATCCAGGAACATACGGGCACCGGAAGCACCGACCGGATGACCGCAGCCGATCAGACCGCCGCTCGGGTTGATGGGCTTAGCACCGCCAAATGCGATCGTTCCGTCCTCAACAGCTTCGTATTCCTTGCCCGGCTCCGTAATACCAAAGCAGGAGATTGCCGCATACTCGGAGGAGGTGAAGCAGTCATGCGTCTCAAAGCAGTCAATATCATCTACCGTCATGTCTGCACGCTTATAGCAGTCCTCGATAGCCTGACGTGTCCAGGGAAGCACATAATCGGAATCCGCATGATCCATGATCTTCTTATCAAAGGTAAACGGAGCATTTCTGTGTCCATAGCCCTTAACGATCGGCGCATCTGCATATTCCGGATGCTTTTTCACATACTCTTCGGATGCAAGAACCACAAGTGCAGCACCATCCGTCACCTGTGAGCAGTCGGAGACTGCCAGTCTTCCGCCGACAAGCATGTTTGTATCCGTGTCACGATGGCTTGCCTGCTCATAATTCATGAACCACTTGCGTGTCTCTGCCATAGGATTACGCTTGCCGTTGTCATAATTAATGACTGCGATTCTTGCCAGCGCATCCATGTATCTCTGCTCATCCACCCCGTATTTACTGATCGTCTCGTCCGCAAGTCTGCCGAAGAGCTTCGGGAACGGCAGCTTGACACCTTCCGCCTCCTTCTCATAGAAGGCAGCGCGTCCCAGATAATCGCCGCCGGTCACGGAATCCACGGTCTTCATCAATTCAAATCCGACCACAATTGCGAGATCAATATCGCCGGTCCGGATCTTCGTGATCGCTGCCTCGAGGGCTACGGAGCTTGATGCACATGCAGCCTCATATCTGGCAGAGGGAATACCGTAGAATGCGTCGTTGACTTCCGTAAGCAGCGCACCCAGATGTCCCTGGTTGATGTAATTCTCAGCGATAAAATTGCCAACGAAGGCTTCTACCCTGTTGTTTTCATTTAACGCAGACAGCTCTTCATTGGAGATGCCTGTATTGTTAAGACCATCTGTGACGACCTCCTTCAGAAGAGCGACTACGCCCTTGCCTTCCTTTGTCCAGTTACGCTCAAAGTCCGTCTGATCTCCGCCTAATACAAATACTTTGTTCTTATCATACATTGCCATGATTTATCATCCTCTCGTATGCAATTGCGCTGTCAAATGGACGAACAGCGCCTGATTGTTGTCCTTCTGATCAATATTTCGCGCGAACAAATCTTCTGTAGTCGTATTTAGACGGTTCAACGCGGCTTAAGAGGTGATCCACATCTATTTTTTCTATTTCCTCCGGTGTCAGATTTGCCTTGCAAAGTGCACGGAACTCATCCACTCCGCCGAAGGCCTCGATCATCGCAAGCGGCGGGCACCAGCTGAAGCCGGATGCGATCGCATCATCGGCCGCATGGATATCATAGCCGACAAGCTCGGTAGCACGCAGAGAATAAAGCACGTAGTTGATCAGGAAGTCACGGCAGATCTTCGCCTCCTGAGACTTGTTTGTTTTCAGAATATGGAATGCATCGTCGTAATCCGCTTCCTGAATCAGGGCGATCATCTTCTCCTTGAACGGGAAGGTGTATTTCATCGTCTTGCGGTAATTCCCTGTGGAAATATCATAAACCAGATGCAGCTTTACGCCGCTGGCAACGACTTCCGTCTTGTAAAGACCGCCTCCGGCCTTTCTGCCGAGCATACCGTCGTCGATCAGCTTCTGCGCATAGTCCGAGAGGATAAAATCCTCGTGCGCGAAATCATCCGTGTTCTCATAAATATTGTCAACAATCGCCTTGTGAACGTCGAGACCTACGAAGTTGGCAGTTACGATCGGTGCCATGCTTCTTCCCGTAAATGCACCGAGGATCGCATCGATATAATCGATTCCGCCGTTATCCTGATAGATATCGGCATAGCGCATCGCCTTGTTGATGAACTGGAAGCCGATCCGGTTGCCCAGGAACGCCGGAGAATCCTTTACCTCGATAACAGTTCTGAAGAGGACATTGGCGCAATAATCCTTTGCCGCCTCAAAGAGCTCTCTGTCAGAGTATTTTGTCGGTGTCAGCTCACAGAGCGTCAGACTGTAGGGCGGATTGAAGAAATGCATACCCATGTAGTTCTTTCTGAACTTCTCTGAAAAACGCTCGGAAAGCTTTGTAATCGACAGACCGGAGGTACCTGTGCAGAACAGAGTATCCTTGCACTCCTCGCTGTACTTCTCAGCTGCAGCAGCAACAAGGTCGGTGACACTGTTCTTTGTCTCCCAGTTCTCTGCCGTACTCTCGAAGACAATATCGGATTCCTTCACACACTCCTCCAGCATGGAATAATCTGCCGGAATCAGATTCGCCGTGATGCTCTCTGCACGCACGGAACGGAATGCCTTATCCTTAGCCTTCTCAGACTTCTTCAGATCACGGCTGACCATGTATACCTTTGCATTTCCGAAGGATGCAAAAATTGCCGCAATATTTCTACCCATGGTACCGTTCGCACCGATTACAGTTACTGTCTTGACGTTCAACATAGGAATCTTTATTCCTCCTTCTTGTCTGAATCGTAGTGTATTGCGTTGATGATTGGAGTATACCACAAGTTACCCATATTGGCAAATTGCATAATTATCAACGCGAGCAATGGAAATATATGTGAGATTTTTGCATAAATACAGAGGAGTCTTGTTATTTTGTGGTGAAATAGATGGTGTTTTCTGTCTTAATGGTGAAGTTTTTGTCGGCATCGAGGTAAGTTGTGATGAAATGATGAGTGTAAAATTGTTCTGTTTTTTATACATTATGCATAATGCTTCTGAAAATATTTTCCGGGATTTTTCGGATATTTCCCGATGCATTTCTGATATGTTGCACTGTTTTTCTCGGATGTATCCGCGCTGTTCTACAGGTATACTTCGGGATGTTCTGCGATGTATCCGCGCCGTTCTACGACAAAAGAGGGGGGAGCAATTCGAATATTCGAATTGCTCCCCCTCCTGCCTGCATTACGTACCGGGAAATCATGGGATCTTGAAATTTCCCAGCACCGCCTGCCTGCAAATTGTGCTGGGATTTTGTTAATCTCGAGATTTCACACTACCGCTT
>JAUNAN010000113.1 GCA_030527595.1 Lachnospiraceae bacterium
TGTCGCCTCTAAAAGGATCAGGATAACCTGATCCTTTTTTTGTGTTAGCAGCGAGTCATGCGCCGGCATGCTTGCATGCGACGGCATATGACGAGCGATCAACAGCGACATGCAGAGCATGGAGCTGGTGAGCTAACACACATACGACGAGAGAAACGAGTCGGATGCAATCGCGAAGCGATTGGAAAGCAGCGAGTCATGCGCCGGCATGCTTGCATGCAGCGGCATATGACGAGCGATCAACAGCGACATGCAAGGCATGGAGCTGGTGAGGAAAGGGTAAAAATGGAAAACTGTGACGCATTGCTTTCCCGATTAAAACAACACAGCGAAGAGCGCCTATATCCGGCGCGTGACAGAAACGCCGCAGTAATGATTCCTCTTGTAAAACGGGACGGAATGCTGCATATTTTATTTGAGGTGCGCAGTCAGAGCATTCGTCAGGGCGGAGAGATCTGTTTTCCCGGAGGACATATTGAGGGCGGCGAAACCAGAGCGGAGACCGCGGTCAGAGAGACAAGAGAGGAGCTTCTTCTGGATCCGTCGCAGATCTGCCTGATTGCACCCCTGCATACCATGAGCAACGGACCTCGAGGGGCGGAGGTTTCTTCATTTGCCGGCATCATTCATCACTATGAAGATACCGGATCGTCAGAGGAAGTGGAGCGAACATTTTTGCTGCCGCTTCGGAAACTTATGGAGATGCAGCCGATCATCTATGAGGCAGATTTGAAGCCGGTCCTCCCGGATGATTTTCCGTTTGATCTGATCCCGGGCGGGAGAGCTTATCCCTGGTCGGGCGTTCGGAAAAAATATTATTTTTATCAGACAGACGAGGGCGTGATCTGGGGAATGACAGCTGAGCTGTTATTTCATTTCCTTGAGACAGTGAGAGATTACGGAGTTGGAAACAGTGACGGAAAAGAGTGCGGTATTATTTAAGAAAAGTACGCAATACGGGCAGATTCTGGTTCGAAATGAGCTGGAGAACGGCGAGTGGGTCCGCTATCTGCGCGTGAATGAGAGGCCGGAGTCCGCAATGTACTGTGATCCGGAGAAGCTGAATGAATTGGTGTTTCCGTATATGCGCTACTTTGTCTATGCCCTGTCAGCCAGACCGGAAATCAGGCGTACGCTTCTTATAGGAGGGGGCGGCTTTGCCTATCCCCGGTATTACCTGGAGCATTATCCTGACCGCGAGATCACTGTGGCAGAGATCAGTCCCGACATAGTGGAGATTTCCAGACAGTGGTTCGGGCTCAAAAAGCTGGAAGCACAGAAGGATCGTTTTCAGCTCTGGGAGGGAAACGGATTTTCAAAGTTAGCCGCGTCAGAGGAGAAATTTGATCTTATTATCAATGATGCCTTTCAGGGAGGAAGAAGCATCGGCCGCAGAGGAGGGGACACAGCCTGCATAGCAGAGCACCTGAATCCCGGAGGAATCTATATGGTAAATGTAATCACAGCAGAAAAAGGACTTTTTTCTCTGCCGGGGAAGCTGTTTGCAAGCAGTGTTCGGAATGTACTGCCCTATACGATCCTGCTTGGCTGCGGACAGGATGATCCGCAGATTCGGCCGACAAACTCCCAGAACTGCCTGCTGCTTGCCTCGGACAGGGAGCTGTAGAGGCAGTATTAATGAAAAAATGTCTGCACATCTGTCAAATTTTTGGAAAATGACGTATAATTACAGTATCTTTCAAAAATTTATGTGTTTGGATTTCAAAGAATCCATCGGGAGATGGACTCAGAAACAGACAGATGGGAGGCAGTATGAAGGTAATTGTCAAAAATGGAATGATTGCGACAGAATCTGCTGTTTTTTCCGGTGATATTCTGATTCAGGATGGAGTGATACGGGCTGTAGGGCAGGGATTCCCTGCGGAGGATGCGGAAGTTGTGGATGCGAAGGGCTGCTATGTACTTCCCGGGGCCGTAGATGCGCATACCCACATGGATCTGGATGTCGGGATCGCCAGAGCGATCGATGATTTTTATTCCGGCACCGTGGCAGCTGCCTGCGGCGGAACAACGACGATTATCGACCACATGGCATTCGGTCCGAAGGACTGCAGTCTCTGGCATCAGGTGGAGGAATATCATCGTCTCGCTGACGGAAAAGCCGTGATAGATTATGCGTTCCATGGTGTCTTTCAGCATGTAAATGATCAGATCCTGAGCGAGATGAAGGAAATCGCCGAAAAAGAGGGAATCACAAGCTTCAAAATATATCTTACCTATGATTATAAGCTCTCGGATGAAGACACTTTCCGTGTCTTGAAAGCAGCAAAAGAAGCGGGGATCGTGATCGCGGTTCACTGCGAGAATCATGGTGTGATCCAGTATCTGAGAAATGAGTTTGTGCGGGAGGGAAAACTGGAGGCAAAATATCATCCGCTCTCCAGACCGGCACGCGCCGAGGCAGAAGCCGTAAACCGCATGATTCATCTGGCAGCTATGGCGGGGGATGCGCCTCTTTACATTGTTCATCTGTCAAGCAAGGAAGGCCTTGCAGAGGTGATGCAGGCACGGCGGCTGCATCAAAAGGGGCTTGGCGTGGAGACCTGCACCCAATATCTGACGCTGACGGATGATCTCTACGAAGATCCGCAGGAAGGTCTGAAGGCGATCATGTCGCCGCCGCTCAGAAAGGCAGAGGACGGAGCTGCTCTTTGGCAGGCTCTTGCGGATGATCAATTGGATGTCGTGGCGACAGATCATTGTCCGTTCTATTTTCATAAGGAGAAGCAGTACGGCGCTGATAATTTTACAAAATGCCCGAACGGTGCACCGGGGGTAGAGGAACGTCTGGGTGTCATGTTCTCGGAAGGATTTATGAAGGGAAGGATCAGTCTTCCTCAGCTTGTCAGATACTGCAGTGCAAATCCGGCAAAAATGTTTGGAATTTATCCGAAGAAGGGATGCATTGCCCCGGGGGCAGACGGCGACCTCGTCATCATTGATCCGAATGTCACACATACCATGACAAAGGCCGATATTCACGGTGCCAGTGATTACAGCTGCTATGAGGGCTTAGAGCTGCAGGGAGAGATCAAAACTGTCATGCAGCGCGGTTCCGTGATTTACAGAGATCATACATTCACCGGCAGCAAGGGAGCCGGACAGTACCTGAAGCGCGGCAGGAGTGTGCTGGCAGAAGGGAAATAAATAACAGTATCATAACAGGCAAGAGAGCGGAAGGCACCGGACCTTCCGCTTTTTTCATTGAAAATATGACGAAAATATTTCAAGTGTTACAATAATGCTTTTATTATTGAAATAATTATGTTAAAATATCGCTGTTTATTATTGCCTTTCATATTTTAAATCGAAGGAGTTATGATATGAAGATGAGAAGGGTACCGGCACTTATCCTTGCCGGCATCACTGCATTTTCCTTATCCGTTCCGACAGCTGCGGCAGATGAGTCTGTGATCGTAGAGGCGGAGCTTATAGAGGCAGATGCACCGGAGGAAAGCGGCGAGCTCGTGATCGAGCTGACAGATGTTCCGTCCGGTCAGGCGGCACTTGAGGCTTATCTGGATACGCTGGACGAGCAGATGGACACTTTGTCTACAGATCTGGAAGATGCTTCCGAACAGCTCACATTGAAGGAAACTGAGGTCGAAGCTGCCAAAGGCGGAGTCAGCCGTGCACAGGAAGAAGTAGATGAGCAGTACCGTGCCATGGTTTCACGTATCCGTTATATGTATGAGACGGGAAGCGATTCGCTCCTTGTGACGCTTCTTGAAATGAAGAGTGTTACGGATTTTTTGAATCACGCCAGCATGGTCAGTGAATTATCGGAGTATGACCGCAATAAGCTGAATGAATACATGGATGCACTGCAGACTCTTGCGGATCGGCAGGAGGCCCTGGAATCCGAGATGGAGCTTCTGTCAGCACTGATCGAGAACGATGAAGCCAAGATCGAGGAGATCAATGCGCTTGCCGAGGAGGCAAATGAAAAAATCGCGGAGTATGCGGCTGCACTTACTGCCGAGGAGCTGGAGTCATCCGGTCTGCAGGAGCGAATTGATGAAAAAACAGAGCAGGTAGCCGATCTGAAGGCACAGGCAGAGGATGAAGCGGCAGCCAGATCCGAAAATGCGGAAAATTCAAGCCGCACGGACGCTTATGCCGATCAGGGAAAAGAGTCATCCTCATCCACAACCTCGTCAGAAACGTCTTCTTCCGAGACGGTAAAGGAAGAGGAGCCTGAGGAAGAACCGGAAGAGGAGCCCGAGGAAGAACCGGAAGAAGAGGAAGAGGAGCCTGAGGAGGAAGAGGAAGATGACTCAGGCAGCGGTATGAGCTATCTCGGAAACTTCAAGCTTACAGCCTACTGTGACTGCGAAATCTGCTGTGGAAAAGCGGGACAGAATACTGCCAGCGGAACGAAACCGTCGGCGGGACGTACGGTTGCTATGGGAGGAATTTCCTTCGGTACTAAGCTGCAGATCAATGGTCATACCTATACGGTAGAGGATCGCGGAACTCCCTATGGACATGTGGATATTTTCTTTAATTCTCATCAGGAAGCACTGAACTTCGGCGTTAAGTATGCGGATGTTTATGTTGTTGACTGAGAGAGCTTGATATGAGCGTGTGTGACCCGCACCGCAGGCAGTCCTGCGGCGCGGGTTTTCTCAGTTTCCGGGAAGTGAGCTTTACTCCGGAAATCGGGATAAAAGGGGGGCAGTCCTCTGACTCTCAGAAGCTTGAAAGAAAATTGTTGAAAAAGTTTCAAAATATTGTTGACAACAGGATGGAAGGTCTATATAATATCCATTGTTGCACGACAGAAAACAACAAAACACAAATAACGATGCGTGGCTCAGTTTGGTAGAGCGCTGCGTTCGGGACGCAGAGGCCGCTGGTTCGAATCCAGTCGCATCGACTTGAGAAACGTCTGTGAGAGATCACAGACGTTTTTTGTGTGATAAGCCGGCAGGCAGAAGCCGTGCTTGCACGAGCTTCTATCTGCCGGCCAACAGACATCGAGCTGTAAAGCGAGATGCCTGCCGGTTTATCTGAAAAACAGGGGATAAGAAGATCATAGAAGATGATCTCTTATCCCCTGTTTCATAGTGTCTGTCGGCTTATATTTTCAGATGAAGTACTCGATGGTTTTTTCCGGTGTGAGCATGGTGCGTTCATTATAGAGAAGCACAGCCTCCCGCATATCCTTCTCTCCGAGTGCATACAGGTCATGGGTCTCATGATTGAACCTGGAAGCAGGTACGACCCGGTTATAGGCGAAGGGATGCTCACCGGTCAAAATGACGTCCGGTGCCTCGGGAAAATCTGTCTCATAATAGGGATCGAAGAGGTAGACGGAGCCGTTCTTCTCTCCGGTAAACAGAACGTAGTGCTCCACATCATAGTATAGACGGACGACCGCAACACCGTTTCGGCGAAGGCAGTCGCTCAATCGTCCGCCTTCACCGACGAAGACGGATTCGCCCTGAATATAATCCGAACAGATCGGCAGAACGCCGGCGTGCCCGATCCCGTGCAGCCAGTTATTCAGAAACATCATGGCCATGCGGGAGGTTCCGCTCCTGCCGGCACCTTCCCTGCCGTAGGCATCCAGACTGTAGAGCATTATATTGCGAATGATCTCCGGCGGAATTTCATCCCGGCGGAAGAGAAAGCTGATCGCATTCAGCATGGTGGTCGGACCGCAGTCATATTCCGACATTTGATAACGAAGCGGTGTATCCATAAAACACTCCTGTGATCGTGATTTTTGCAAAACAAAAAGCAGACAGAACAAGTCCGCCTGCTTATCGTACCATATTTTATCTGATTATGCGAAGACTTCCGTTTCTATTAATCGGAATGCGTTTGCCCCGAGAATCTGAATCAGGGCGTGTTTGCCTTAAGAATTTAAAT
>JAUNAN010000114.1 GCA_030527595.1 Lachnospiraceae bacterium
AAAGGACTGTCATCACTGTGGATGACAGTCCTTTTTTTAAAACTTTCCGCTGCTTCCCGAGAAGCCGTCACTTCCTACGCTGGTGCCGCCGGAGCTTCCTCCCGAGCTGCTCTTCGAGGGCGGATCATAGACCCGCGTCCGCGTGGTGTGCAGATAGGTATCTTTGCTTGAGGTAATGTTTGCCTTTCCGGGAACTACATAGGCCTTTGCGGAATGTGCCGCATTGGCGGTCTCAAGCTCCCTTTTCATTCTTCCCGTAACGACCAGGGAAACGATCAGGCCGACAATTGCCGCAAAGCCGAAGCTGAAGATCCGCTTCATCCCGATCACAAAAGGATCTGTGTCAATGTCATAGGGCGTTCCCGCTGCAGACATCTTGAGATAGGTTTCCGCATCCTTCAGATAGCTGTCAAAGCCGCCGTACCAGTCATCGTCCCCAAACTCCTTCAGGAAGTGATTTTTCATATCTGTCCGGCCGTAATCCGTCAGAGTCGCATTGCCGAAATCACCGTACGCGATCAGTGCCCAGTCGCGCTCCTTCATGCTGAGCAGCAGCAGGAAGCCGTCCTTTCCGCTTCCGTATCCGAGCTCATAGGTTCTGTAAATATTTTTTGCGGATTCCATGACATCACTGGATCCGTAGTCTTTGAAATCGTCGACCGACACCAGATACACATTACAGGAATAGGTCTCGGAAAGCTCTTTTGCACGTGATCTGAGTGCTTCCTCCTCCGAATCACTCAAAAGATCCGCCTCATCCATTACAAAATCGACGGTCAGCTCAGGCATGACGAAGTTCTCTGCCGTGCCGGCTGCATCAACCGTACTCTGACCGGCAGTATCGGAGACAGAGGTCGCCTCTCTTGTTGTGTTTTCATTTTCCGAATCGGAACCGTAAACCGCTCTCGCGTCAAAGCAGAGCTCTTCCACAAGACCGCTCAGGTTCTGAAGATCCGCCTCCGTATCACCGCTCCAGGCGTCAGCCGTCAGAAACGGATCCAGATAGGGCTGTGCCGCATGCACAAAGATGTTCAGATCATCGTAGTCACTTCCGGAAGCCGTCATATAAGAATCCAGGTAGGAGATACTGCCGTCCTCTTCGGAAATGTAAATCATCAGATAGATCAGATTTCCGGTATCGCCGTATCCGTATTCATACTGCTCGATAAAAATGTTCGCATATTTCTCGATGGACTCTCCCTCGAGATCCCTGACGATGTCGATGCGATACTCCGTGGCGAGCTCATCCGTGAGAGCTGTCAGATCCTGATTGAGACCCTCCATTGTGGAGGTATCCAGCGAAGAGGTCACATCGTAGATCATGCCGTAGTCGGTTGCCGCCTGAACCGGAACGGCACTCAGTCCGGGAAGCAGCAGCGCCAGAAAGACCAACGCAAAACAGAAAATTTTTTTCATTTTTGTTCCTCCCCTTAGATAAACAGCATGGATAACACGGTGCCGAGAACACCTGTCACTCCGGCAAACAGTCCCAGTCTCCACAGCCACAGCTTTTTCACGTCAACGGGAAGATTGCCGACGATCTTACCCGTCTGTCCGTTGACCGCAAACAGGTATTCCTTGTCATTCCACTTTGTCGTGAGCATATAGACGGGAAGCAGACCGTAGCTGACCTTGCCGCGCCTGATATTGAAGTGTCTGGAGGAAACGCTCTTTGAAGTATATCCCGTTACACTTCCGGACAACATGTCCTCGATGGACTGCTCCGCGCGCTTATCCGCACGACGCTTGCTCTGTTCCGCCGTGACATCATACTTATCCGCAAGATATCCGGGCAGATAGGCTCTGGAGAACGGCTTCAGCTCCTGATAATCGTAGGGCTCCAGGGAATCCATATGCTCATCCGGCATCTTTGAGGAGGCATCCACCGGGATCTTCTGAAACTCCATGCTTCCTCCACGGTGAACGGAATAGTGACTGACCTCCGTCACACGGTAGTCTCCCTCTCTGCGAGTCACGGATCTGCTCGTCTGAAAGTCCATTTCTCCTCTTACCGATCCGTCAAAGAGCCAGAAGGGGACATAAATGCCCTTGACCTCCTTGATCGTATTCTGGGAGGAGAATACTCTCGGCAGGAGCCGCTTCCCGCCGTAGAACTTCTTCAGTGCGGATTCCGCATCCTCGTGGCTGAGCTTGAACGGAATCACATAATCCGGTCTCAGGGTGCCGTCCAGATTGTCAGAGATCACAGTCTGGTTGCCGCAGTACGGGCAGGCTGTTGCCGCCGTCGTCTCCTCACAGAACAGCTCCGCTCCGCAGGAGGGGCAGGAATGCACCTTCATGCCTGCCGCAGCATCTCCCCAGTCATCAGAAAGTCCGGAGAGATCCCAGCTGCTCTCCGCTGTCTGTCCTTTCGGCTTCTCCGGCTTGGTTCCTTCCGTCTTTCCTGCCGGCTTTACGGTCTCTTCTGCCGGATACAGCGCCTCTATCTCTGCAATCGTATAGGTGGAACCGCAGTAATCGCATTCCAGCTTTCCGCTCTTTCCGACAAAATGCAAGGGGCCTGTGCAGGCCGGACATTTATAATTTTGAATTTGATCTGCCATAGTCGTGCCCTCATCTCGATCAGTAGGTACGTTACACTTTTTATCATAAATTAAGGCGATGATTAAAAAATACTAATCTTAGTAAAATTTGCAAATGAAAGTACGTCCGATCACATGAAAGGAACCGGCTGCATCCTTATATGTGCAGCCGGTTCCTCCCGTTCTGTCCTTCTTTTTTCATTTTTCACGCGCATCGCCCGCAAGCGGAATTCGTGCGCAATCCTCCCGGAAACAAAAGTGCCGCACTCAGGCGCGGTCCTCCCGGAAATAAAATCACAGCCGCTCTCAGACCCGTTCCCACTTGTCGCAGAGCTGCGCAAGCTGATCCGCAAATCTCGCGAGATCCTTGTTCGAGACATTCTCGGAATTTTTGATGATCGCCAGCAGTCTGTCCGCCGTATTGGCAAGGCGCACATACGGACCGACCTTCTTCGGTGTCCCCGGAACGCCTGCAGTCTCCTTCTTCGGTGCCGGAACACCCTCTGTCACCTTAATATAGGTTCCCGCCGCAAGATCGTAGATCGTTCCGGAATAGGGTGCATCAGCATCCAGTCCCAGCTCCTCATGCAGGGTGTCCGCAAAGATCTGCGTGACGGAATCCTCTCCGTGAACAACGAAGACCTTCTCCGGCTTCTTCTCAAAGAGTGATGCCCATCTGAGAAGCCCCTCTCTGTCCGCATGACCGGAGACGCCCGGAAGCTGACAGATCTCCGCCGCAACCTGAATCGATTCTCCGAAAAGCTTCACTTCCTTCTTGCCCTCTACGAGAGATCTTCCCAGTGTTCCGACTGCCTGATAGCCGACAAACAGAACGGTACATTCCGGTCTCCAGAGATTGTGCTTCAGATGGTGCTTGATACGTCCCGCCTCACACATGCCGCTGGCCGAGAGGATCACCTTCGGCGTGTCATCGAAGTTGATCTCCTTCGACTCCTCAGAGGTGATCGAGAGGCGCAGCCCCTTGAAGGAGATCGGATTGATTCCCTTCTGCACCAGATCCGCAGCATCCGCATCGAAGCAGTCCATATGTTCATTAAAGATCGTGGTGGCGTGTACGGCAAGCGGACTGTCCACATACACGGTAAAATCCCCGTGACCGCTGATCAGGTGCTGTTCTTTTATTTGTCTGAGGAAGTAGAGCATCTCCTGCGTACGGCCGACGGCAAAGGAGGGAATGACAACATTGCCTCCTCGGTCAAAGGTGCGCTGGAGCACCTTGGCAAGCTCCTCCACATAATTTACACGGGGACCGTGACTGCGGTCTCCGTAGGTGGATTCGATCAGGAGATAGTCCGCCTCCGCCACTGCCTGGGGATCTCTGATGATGGGCTGATTCAGATTGCCGACGTCACCCGAGAAAACGATCTTCTTTTCGATCCCCTCCTCCTCGATCCAGACCTCGATCGCAGAGGATCCGAGCAGATGTCCGATATCCGTAAACCGAACTTTGATCCCGTCACAGAGAGCATAGATCTGGTCATAATCATATTCATGAAGAAGCGCCGTCGTGCGCATCGCATCTTCGGTGGTGTAGATCGGTTCCACCATGGGCTCACCTTTTCTCATGCCCTTGCGGTTGCGCCACTCAGCCTCGAATTCCTGAATATGTGCGGAATCGAGGAGCATGATATCAACCAGGTCACAGGTCGCTTTGGTGGCAAGGATCTCCCCGCGGAAGCCGCGCTTTACGAGGAGCGGCAAAAGTCCCGAGTGATCAATATGCGCATGGGTCAGCAGCACATAGTCGATCTCTCCCGGCATGATCGGAAGCGGCTCGTTGAGATAGGTATCCGATCCCTGCTCCATACCGTAATCCACCAGAATATTTTTCCCCGCAGCCTGAAGCAGATGACAGCTTCCGGTTACCTCATGATCCGCACCGATAAATGTCAGCTTCATGTCTCTCCTCCTTCTCACAGTTCCACCCTGATTTGCCAAAAAAATGCATTCAGGTTATGATACATACATCAGGCAGCGCACCGGTGCGAAAATGACCGTGTGCCGTCTGCCGGTTATCCGAAAATAGGAGTTCAACTCCTGTATTGTTCTAATTATATCACACGATAGTATTTTTTGTTCTTATATTGTCAGAAGATTAATGAAAAAGGAGATAAAAATGAAAAAAATCGTTCTTACCGGAGGCGGCACTGCGGGTCATGTCACCCCGAACATCGCACTTCTTCCGAAGCTGAAGGAACTCGGCTATGAAATCAGCTACATCGGCTCAAAAAACGGAATCGAAAAGAAGCTGATCGCTGACTATCAGCTGCCCTACTACGAGATCTCCACCGGAAAGCTCCGCAGATACCTGAGCCGCGAAAACATTGCGGATATATTCCGCGTAGTGAAGGGAATCGGTGACGCAAAAAAGGCACTGAAACAGATCCAGCCGGATATTATTTTTTCAAAGGGCGGCTTTGTCAGCGTACCGGTAGTGCGCGCCGCAAAGGCACTGAAGATTCCTGTCATCTGTCACGAATCGGACATGACTCCCGGACTTGCCAATAAGCTCTGTATTCCCTCCGCAAAGGTAGTATGCTGCAACTTCCCGGAGACAGTCGCTTCGCTGCCCGCCGAAAAGGCCGTGCTCACGGGTTCACCGATCCGTGCGGAGCTCCTGACGGGAAGCCGCGATAAGGCGCTTTCCTTCACCGGACTTTCCGGAAAGAAACCGGTCATTCTGGTAGTCGGCGGTTCTCTCGGCGCAGTTGCCGTCAATGAGGCCGTTCGTTCCGCTCTTCCGGAGCTGCTGAAGACCTACGATATCGTTCACCTCTGCGGCAAGGGCAAGAAGGATGCGCAGTTCGAGGGCACGGAAGGCTATCTCCAGTATGAATACATCAAGGAGGAGCTCCCGGATCTCTTTGCACTGGCAGATGCGGTCATTTCCCGCGCAGGCGCCAACGCGATCTGTGAGATCCTGGCACTCCGCATCCCGAATATTCTGATCCCGCTCTCCGCAAAAGCGAGCCGCGGAGACCAGATCCTGAATGCAGCTTCCTTCAAGAAGCAGGGCTTCTCCATTGTTCTGGACGAGGATACGCTGACCACAGAAAAGCTGATCGAAGCCGTACAGAAACTGCACGACGAGCATGATGCCTTTATTGAAGCTATGACGAAAAGCAC
>JAUNAN010000115.1 GCA_030527595.1 Lachnospiraceae bacterium
CTCATTTTTCCGTTAGGAAAAACTCCCCTCGGCAAACATTGCCATACAATAAAAAAAGCGGATTTTCCCTCTTCCGGGCAAAATCCGCTTTCTGATCGCGCAAGACGATTTTCATTTTATTTATTCAGGAATTCCAGTACTGCATCTGCCATGTCCGGAATTTCTACTACCGTATCATGTCTCACAGGCGCTGTGCGGATATCCGTAATTGCATAGGGCTCCTTCACACCAGAGAGCTCAGAGAGCAGATCAATGAGTGCAAAATCATCCTTTCCGTCCATCTGATCCGGGGCGATCGCACTGACCACGCTGGAAGCAAATTTAAACGGACTTGCAGTGGATGCAATGACCGTCGGCGTATGATCGCCTGTTTTCCCGACATATTCACGATAGACCGCATTTGCGATACCGGTGTGCGTATCAATGACATAACCGGTATCCTCATAGAGCTTCCTGATGCCGGCAAAGTTCTCCTCTTCTGTCGCAAAACCGCCGTAGAAGTCGGTCAGCTGTTCCTTCATTTCCGGAGAGATCTGATATTCGCCGCCCTTGGCAAGCTGCTCCATGAATGCTCTGTTTGCATCTGCATCATTTCCGCAGATTCTGTAGATCAGACGTTCCAGGTTGCTGGAGATCAGAATATCCATAGACGGAGAGGATGTAAGTACAAACTCACGCTTTCTGTCATAATCGCCCGTCTGGAAGAAATCATAGAGCACCTTATTGGTATTGGATGCACAGATGAGCTTATTTACAGGAAGTCCCATCTGTTTTGCGTAGTAAGCAGCAAGTATATTGCCGAAGTTACCCGTGGGTACCGTAAAGTTCACCTTGTCTCCTGCCTTGATCTCACCGCTCTTCACAAGCTGTGCATAAGCATAGACATAATAAACCACCTGCGGAACGAGACGGCCGATATTAATGGAGTTTGCGGAAGAGAATCGGAATCCCTTTTTGCCGATCTCCTCCTTCAGCGCATCATCGTTGAACATTCTCTTGACAGCACTCTGTGCATCATCAAAGTTACCCTTGATGGCGATTACGCAGGTGTTTTCGCCGCGCTGTGTGACCATCTGTTTTTCCTGAACCTTTGATACGCCGTCCTTCGGATAAAATACAACGATTCTGGTTCCCGGAACGTCGGCAAAACCTGCCATAGCTGCCTTTCCCGTATCACCGGAGGTAGCTGTCAGGATCACGATCTCCTGATCCTCGCGGTTCTTCTTTGCTGCCGTCGTCATAAGATGCGGCAGAATGGAAAGAGCCATATCCTTAAATGCAATCGTGGAACCGTGGAAAAGCTCCAGATAGTAAGCGCCGTCCGCCTTTTTCAGCGGAGCGATCTCTGCAGTATCAAATTTACTGTCATAGGCCTTTTCAATGCAGCCCTTCAGCTCCTCTTCGGTAAAATCGGTAAGGAAGCGGCTCATGACCTCATAGGCAAGTTCCTGATAGCTCAGCTTCGGGAGCTCCTCCAGCGGAATGTCAAGTACCGGCATCTGAACCGGAACAAAAAGACCGCCGTCATCACTCAGACCCTGCAGAATAGCCTGTGAAGCAGTGATGGTCAGGTCACTTCTGGTACTCTTATATCTGATATCCATGTATCTCTCCTTTTTCAAGCACGAGTCATGCTGTTCATTCATTTTTTATCATGCGGACGGCAGGTTGCACGCCCGCATAAAAAAGCTGTAATCAATGGTTGTTAACAGCTGTGACCAGTGCATCGATAGATGCACGGATAATATCCGGATCAAGACCGGCGCCCCAGGTCTCCCTGCCGTCCGGCCACTGAATGCCTACATAGGCAATGGCGCGGGAAGAGGAGCTCTTTTCCAGAGCATGCTCGGAATAGGTATCCAGACTGTAGTTAAGATTATATGCTTTTTTCAGCGCATTGCTGACCGCATCCAGTCGACCGTTTCCGGTTGCGGATGTAACGATCGGCTCCTGATCCTCATAGGAGGATGTTACATGTGCCGTAATTCCGTCCTTCTGATCAAAGTGAACCTCATGAATCGCGATCGGAGAAGAGATTCCCTCGTAATCATTCTTGAACAGTTCGAACAGATCATCCGGTGAGAGCTCCTCGTGCTTTCTGTCGGAAGCATCCTTGGCAGCATAGCCGACCGCCTCTCTCATCTTCTTCGGCAGCATCAGACCGAACTGAGTTTCCAGAATGTAGCCGACACCGCCCTTACCGGACTGGCTGTTAATACGGATAACGTCAGCATCATACGTACGACCGACATCCTGCGGATCGATCGGCAGATACGGAACAGTCCAATGATCCGGATCCTTTTCCTCGATCCACTTCATGCCCTTTGCAATTGCATCCTGATGAGATCCGGAGAATGCGGCGAAAACAAGAGATCCGGCGAACGGAGATCTCTCTGTCACTTTCATGCCTGTGCACTCCTCGTAAACCTGTGCGATTTCCGGCATATTATTCAGGATCAGCTTCGGATCCACACCCTGCATATAGAGATCCATTGCTACCGTGATAATATCGACGTTTCCGGTTCTCTCTCCGTTTCCGAACAGCGTACCCTCAATTCTCTGTGCACCGGCAAGCAGTCCGAGATTGGCGTCCGCAACACCTGTTCCTCTGTCATTATGCGGATGCAGGGAAAGAACTACATTTTCTCTGTAGATCAGATGCTTGCTCATATATTCGATCTGCTGAGCAAAGACGTGGGGATCGGATAACTGTACGGTAGAAGGAAGGTTAATGATTGCCTTGTGGTCCGCATCCGGCTTCCATACGTCAAGAACAGCATTGCATACTTCAAGCGAATACTCGGGCTCCGTTCCGGTAAAGCTCTCCGGACTGTACTCAAATCTCAGATCCTGGCCGGACTCATCTGCAAGCTTCTTGAGCAGCTTTGCGCCCTCAATGGCGATCTGCTTGATATCTTTTCTTGACTTGCGGAAAACCTGCTGTCTCTGGGCATAGGACGTGGAATTGTAAACATGTACGATCGCACGGGGTGCTCCCTTGATCGCATCAAACGTTTTTCTGATGATGTGCTCTCTGGCCTGTGTCAGAACCTGAATCGTCACGTCCTCCGGAATCATGTTACGCTCAATCAATGTTCTGCACAGGAGATATTCTGTCTCGGAAGCTGCCGGGAATCCGATCTCGATCTCCTTGAAGCCCAGCTTAACAAGAAGCTCAAAGAATTTCAGCTTCTGCTCCAGACTCATCGGAATCACGAGTGCCTGATTTCCGTCTCGCAGATCCACACTGCACCAGACCGGTGCTTCTTCAATGTGATCTTTTTTTACCCAGTCAAAGCATTCTTCCGGCGGAAGAAAATACTGACGGACATATCTCTTATAATTCATCATAATAATTTGTACTCCTTGCAGAAATTTCCGGATTTTAATCCTGCTGTATTAATTGCGTCTTATCACATAATGTAGCATCTTACTGTCCCACTGTCAAACCGAAGGAATTTTCGGATATCACTTTTATATAATTATTTATTAATATTTTTGGTAATAATATGGTACGTAATACTCTTGTATTTATATTCGTACAATGTTATCATAACAGTAGAACAGAACGTAAAGTGTTCACATCAATGACTCGCAGGAGAGACAGTCATGAAGCCTGCGACGAGATTCAGGGTTACAGTATTACCAAGGCATGACCGGGATAATGATCCCGTAAAAAAACTGAGCCAAAAGCCCCGCCGGTCCGGCGGGGCTTTTACTTTTGATTTTTCTTTTCAGGCTTTCTTTTCCGCCTTTATTTCCTTTACCATTTCTTCAATACGGTCAAGTGCGGTTTCCAGATGCGCCACGCTGTAAGCGTAACTGATTCGGATATATCCCTCTCCGCAGGCTCCGAAGGCGTCACCCGGAATCACGGCAACTTCCTTCTCCTTCAGCAGCCGTTCGCAGAACTCCTGAGAAGTCAGTCCCGTTGAACGGATAGAGGGAAATACATAAAACGCACCTTCCGGCTCAAAACAGGTCAGGCCGATATGATTCAGTCTGTTAACCAGAAGACGGCGTCTGCGGTTATATTCATTTTTCATCTGCTCAATAGAATCATCGCAGTCGCGCAGCGCTGTGATCGCCGCATACTGGCTGATCGTCGGGGCAGACATGATTCCGCTCTGATGAATCTTTGTCATGACCTTAATTAACGGAAGCGGCCCTGCGGCATAGCCGAGACGCCATCCGGTCATTGCGTAGGACTTGGAAAAACCGTTTACGACAATTGTGTGCTCTGCCATTCCCGGAAGAGACGCAATGGAAGTAAAGGGCTCCGAACCATAGGATAACTCCGAATAGATTTCATCGGAAAGTATCATGATGTTCGTTCCCCTGATAATATCCGCAATTGCCTCCAGATCTGCCTTACGCATGAAGCCTCCCGTAGGATTGTTCGGATAGGGGAGAATCAGCAGCTTTGTACGAGGTGAAATAGCCGCTTTCAATTCATCGGCTGTCAGACGAAAACCGTCCTCTTCTTTTGTCTCAACGTGAACAGGGACACCTCCCGTCAAAGAGGTCAGAGGCTCGTAACATACGAAGCAGGGCTCGGGAATGATCACCTCATCTCCCGGCTGTATCAGAGCACGGATCGTCAGATCAATTGCCTCACTGCCGCCTACCGTGACAGTGATCTGATCCGCCTGATAATCCAGATTGAGACGGCGCTTCAGATAACGGGTAATCTCCTGCCTGAGTTCAAGCATTCCCGCATTCGCCGTATATTTCGTTTTACCCTGTTCCAGTCGCTCTATAGCGGCATCGCGAATTTCCCAGGGAGTCTTAAAATCCGGCTCTCCGACACCGAGGCTGATGCAATGCGGCATCTCAGCTGCCATGTCGAAAAATTTACGTATTCCGGAGGGGCGCATTGCCTTTGCTCTAGGTGATAGGATCTCATCGTAATTTATCATAAAACCGTACACTCTCTTTCATCGTCCTCTTCATCTGTATACATAATGCCGCCCAGTTTGTACACAGTAAGAACAAAACATGTCGCTGTAGTCAGAACGCCGTCGAGAGGAGAAAGCCTGCGCGCAACAAAGCTGGCGATTTCCTGAAAGGAGGATCCGCTGATCGTGACAAGAAGATCATAGGCACCGCTCATTAAAAGGACGCTGTCAACTTCATCGAAGGATGCGATCATGGACGCGATCTCATCAAATCCGCGTGTCTTTCTGGGAGATACACGCAGTTCGATATATGCCTCGACTCGATTCACCTTTGCACGATCCCAATCCACCATCGCATGATAACCGCGGATATATCCCTTTTCCTTGGCCTCATCCATCATGGAGGCAGTCTCTTCCGGAGTTTTGTCCATCATGGCTGCAATGCTTTCCAACGGCAGTCTTGCATTATTTTCAAGGATTCTAAGCAGTTCTTCCATTTTTACCTCCTGTATATCAGCCCGGATGAAAGTAAGCATCCTTCTGTCATCGCGATATATTTTCGATTCGTATAAAGAAACACGTTTCCCAATAGTATATGCGATTTTTCACTCTGTTTGCAATACCAATCCCATATATCCGGCATACACGCATCCCGCTTTACAGCTCGATGTCTGTTGGCCGGCAGATAGAAGCCCATGCAAGCACGACTTCTTCCTGCCGGCTTATCACACAAAAAAACCGCAGTTCTAAAGAACTGCGGT
>JAUNAN010000116.1 GCA_030527595.1 Lachnospiraceae bacterium
GATAGACAGGAGGTAATCTTATGGCAGTAAATTGGGGTAAAATCGGATTATTAGCAGGCGGCGCCCTGTTTGGATCATATGGCGTAAAAATCCTGAGCAGCAAGACTATGAAGTCGGGATATACACATACGACGGCAGCTGTTCTGCGCATGAAGGATGAGGTCGTAAAGGACTTTACAACGATCAAGGAGAACTGCGAGGATATCGCAACAGATGCACGTGAGATCAACGAAGAGCGTGCAAGAAAAGAAGAGGAGAAGATGATCCAGGATGCGAAGGATCTTCTCGCTTCCGTTGAAGAAAAATCTGCTGAAGAAGCAGAATAAAGAAAGTGCAGATCTGATTCTATGAAATGCAGGATCTTACATGAGTCGAAAACCCGGATGCGAATCCGGGTTTTACGATATCGAATGACATATGACCAGGCGGATAAACTGGAATATTTTCTTCGCTCACTTCCGCAGGTCAAAAAAGCAAGTGTAAATGACCGGACACTGGATGCCACGATCATTTTTTCTCATGGAAGAAACGAAATCATTCGGGCATTATCCGAATTTGATTTTGAAGAGACCAGGGTAGAGCTTCCGGATCATTCCGGTCGCGCGCTGGCAAGAGAATATGAGGACAAAATGTTCTTCCTGCTGGCAAGGAGAATGGTTACAAGATTTCTTCTTCCGGCTCCCGTTTCTCTCGCATATACGACTTTGCGTACGGTAAAGTACGTCTGGAAAGGAGTCAGGAGTCTTGCTCACGGCAGGCTGGATGTTCCGGTTCTGGATGCTACAGCCATTACCGTAGCGATGCTCACCGGTGACAGTGCGACTGCCGGATCTATTATGTTTATGCTGGATCTGGGCGAGCTGCTGGAAGATTGGACCCACAAGAAATCCGTAGATGATCTGGCGCAGCGTATGTACCTGAATGTGGATAAGGCCTGGGTCAGGGTCAATGATACGGAAGTTCTGATGCCGGTCAATGAAATCCATAAGGGTGCCGAGATCGTAGTCAGGACAGGAAATATGATCCCGCTCGACGGTATCGTTGTGAGCGGAGAGGCAACAGTCAATCAGGCCTCTCTTACCGGAGAAGCTATGCCGGTATTTAAGCGTCAGGGCGCAACCGCCTATGCCGGAACGGTAGTGGAGGACGGAGAATGTTCCATCCGGGTCACAAAGGAGCTCGGAGCCGGAAGATATGATAAGATCATTACGATGATCGAGGACTCCGAGAAGCTGAAGAGCGCAACAGAGAGCAGAGCCTATCATCTGGCAGACAGTCTGGTTCCCTGGAGTCTTGGTGCAACGGCACTGACGTATCTTCTTACGGGCAATATGACGCGCGCCATGGCGATCCTCATGGTGGATTTCTCCTGCGCCTTAAAGCTTGCCATGCCTATTTCCGTTATGAGCGCGATGCGCGAGAGCAGTGATCATCACATCAATGTAAAAGGCGGCAAATTCCTGGAGGCAGTTGCCGAAGCCGGGACGATCGTATTCGATAAGACCGGTACCTTAACGTATGCATCTCCGAAGGTGGCAAAAATCGTCACCTTTGACGGAGAGGATGAGAGCGAAATGCTCCGTCTTGCAGCCTGCCTTGAGGAGCATTTCCCGCATTCCATGGCAAATGCAGTCGTGGAGGAGGCAAAGAAGCGGCACCTGAATCATGAGGAAGAGCATACAAAGGTAGAATATATCGTGGCACACGGAATAGCCAGCACCATTAACGGGCAGCGTGTGTGCATCGGATCACATCATTTTATTTTTGAGGATGAGGGATGCGATATTCCGGAATCCGAGAGATATAAGTATCGTGAAATTTCAGATGAATACTCCAAGCTGTTTATGCTGATCGGAGGCAAGCTGAAAGCCGTGATCTGTATCGAGGATCCGATCCGTCCGGAAGCGGCAGAGGTCATTCGCCAGCTTCATCAGGTGGGGATCGACAAGGTCGTCATGATGACCGGAGACGGAAAGAAAACAGCTGCGGCGATTGCAAAGAAGGCGGGAGTAGATCTGTATTTCGGAGATGTTCTTCCGGAGGACAAAGCAAACTTTATCCGCGAGGAGCATAAGAAAGGGCGCAAAGTCATCATGATCGGAGACGGGATCAATGATTCCCCGGCTCTCTCGGAGGCAGATGCAGGTGTTGCGATCGCAGCAGGGGCTGCAATTGCGCGGGAGGTCGCGGATATTACGATTTCCGCGGAAGATCTGCATGAGATCGTAGTTATGAAACAGATCGCGGATGCGCTTCAGAAGAGAATTGACAGCAATTACCGCGGTATCATGGGCTTTAACGGCGGATTGATCGCACTCGGTGTTCTTGGCATTCTGCAGCCGACGACGACGGCTCTTCTGCATAATGCATCGACCATTTTGTTTGGTCTGCACAGTATGACGAATCTGCTGCCGGAGAAAAAGAGCACTGCAAATGAAAACACAATGGAAGAGGAGATGATTGCAATATGCTGAAACAGCACAAGTTCTGGGCATGTCTGATGATTCTCAGCGCATGTATGTGTTTCTGGACCGGCCACAAGATGGTGAGTCCGAAAAAAGAGGAAGAATAATACAAAACGGTTGTCTTTTTGATAGATGACTGTAAGGATACCGCTCACAGAGCAGTTGACAAGCTGCCCCCGGGAAGGACATAGAAATATGCATCCTGCCCGGGGGTATTCTTATGTCCGGAATAGATAAAATCAACGGAAAAGATGCAGGAAAGGCCGTCGTTCAGGGTACATCAGCCTCAGAGAGCAGAGGACTGTCGATGGAAAGAATATCTTCAAAGCAGATGCGTGTATCGTCCTCAAGCTGCAGACACTCCTCACAGGGCAGAAGCTTTTTGATGCGGCAGGAGCGTGTCTGATAGATGCCGCCTTCCTTTTTTGTGTCTGCCAGAAAGTATGTGATCGTGACGAGAGGCTCATGCCCGATGTTTTTTTCGAGGATGCGCAGACGAAGATCAAGAGAAGCTTTTGCCTCCTCGGACAGCTCGATTCTGGCATCTGTGAGGCGGGCGGTTTCATATATTTGTTCGCTGAAGCCGGTCAGTGCATCAAAGGGTGCAAACTGAGCAGCCCGGTTGTGGATGGACATGGGCTTATGCTTTTTGTCCGCAGGTTTATTCATGTGTAATATCGCGTCGTATTGTCCCATATTGGCTCCTTTTTGCCGGGGGAGATCCCGGTCAGGCTCTGTGACCTCCGATCTGTCCGTTTCTGGCTTTCATGGTTGCGCCCTCCTCCATGTTCATACCCTTCAGAATTGCATTTTTTCCGTATTTCTTCTGAATGGCGAGCACAGCGGCCTGCCTTTGGGTCTCCTTTTTCTGCCGCGCTGCCTCATCCTTTCTCTCTTTCTCCAGAGTCTCGTAATTCACAAAGAGAGAGAGCTGTTCGTAATTTTCGGCAGGAAGCGAATCGGCGGGCTTCACTCTGCCTGCGACCAGATAAATGCGTCGTATGAGAAGATCCGGGTGAATGATCCGATCATAGAGACGGGCGGCAGCTTCCGTGATCTGTATCGTAGAGGAGGTCATCTTCGGAAGATGAACGGTGCCGTGTGCATGTGCGGGAACAAGGCGGCCGTAAAAGTCGGCAGAGACCGGTCCGTGATATTTTGCCGCAATTTCCGGATTTTCAAGGGACTCTCTGTCATAGCCGACAGTCAGGACAAGCTGATCCGTCACCAGATGCCTGGCTGTGAGATCGAGAGAGAGAGCATCGGCCATCTCTTTCGTTACCAGTTTTGCCTTATCTGCGCTGTAGGCGCAGGTGAGGACCTGTCCGGAGCCAAGAGTTTTCCGCTCAGCACCGTAGGACTTGATCGCTTCCATCGTACAGGATTCCTGTCCCCAGGCGTGATCGATCAGCAGCTCGGCATTGATGCCGAACCTCCGGTAAAGCTGATCAATGCCGGCCTGAGTCGTGGTATACATGGCGATATCGCCCATGGTATAGAGACTGAGCCCGGCGAGCTTTCGTGCATAGCCGCGGCCGATGCGCCAGAAGTCCGTGATCGGGGTGTGCTCCCACAGCAGCTCCCGGAAGCTCTGCTCATTCAGAGAAGCGATGCGGACGCCGTCCTTATCCGGAGGAAGATGCTTTGCCACGATGTCCATTGCCACCTTGCACAGAAAAAGATTGGTTCCGATTCCTGCGGTCGCCGTGATACCGGTCAGCTCCAGAACATCGTGGATCATTTTCATGGCAAGTTCATGAGCGGTCAGCTCATAGGTTTTTAGGTAATGTGTGACATCCATGAATACCTCATCGATAGAATAGACATGAATATCCTCCGGAGCAACGTACCGCAGATAGACGGAATAGATGCGTGCACTCCATTCCATATAGTTTGCCATCTGAGGAGGGGCAGCGATGTAATCGACTTTCAGCTCCGGGTGCTGCGCAAGCTCCGGCGCGAAGACAGAGGAGCCGGTAAAAGTTCTGCCCGGAGCCTTTGCGAGGCGCTCGATATTGATTTCCCGTACCCGCTGAACGACTTCAAAGAGCCGTGCGCGCCCGGAGATTCCGTAGGCCTTCAGGGAGGGAGAAACAGCCAGGCAGATCGTCTTATCTGTTTTGGAGCGGTCGGCTACGACCAGATTGGTAGTCAGCGGATCGTATCCGCGCTTCACGCACTCTACGGATGCATAGAAGGATTTCAGATCAATGGCGATATAGGTTTTGTTTTCCATGGCGGGTACGCTCCTTTCTTTGATGATAGGGAGAACGTGCTTATGTCCGGAAAATAAGCACACAGCCTCGTATCAACTATAGCATCAGAACGTATGTTCGTCAATTGCGGGAAAGATGAAGTGCAGTACGCTGATGTGCTGAATTAAAAAGTGCCAAACGGTACAGTATATGATAAAATAAACCGGGTAAAGAACCCCCGCTTTTGCAATATTGCAGTAAACGGGGGAATCTTGTTGAAAAGAATCAATCGATCGTCCTGCCGGAAGCCGGTAAAATCGATGCCGGCGGCATTAAGCAGGACAGGTACTTTGAGAAGGGTGAGAGATTTATGGAAATGATTTACAACCTGTCGGCAAGTCTGAATAATCTTGTCTGGGGCATTCCGACGCTGGTACTGCTCATGGGAACCGGCATTTTTATGTCCGTAAGACTGGGATTTCTGCAGTTTCGCAAGTTCGGATTTATTATGAAAAGTACGGTCGGCCGTCTCTTTCAGAAGCGGGAGACCAGAGAAGGAACACTGTCTCCTCTGCAGGCTCTGACGACCGCACTTGCGGGAACGGTCGGAACCGGCAATATAGCAGGTGTCGCCGGTGCGATCGCCCTCGGCGGTCCGGGATCTATTTTCTGGATGTGGATCGCGGCGGTGTTCGGTATGTGCACAAAGTATTCGGAGATCGTGCTGTCCGTTCATTTCAGAAATCGAAACAAGAAGGGCGATTTTGTCGGCGGTCCGATGTACTATATCGAAAACGGCCTCGGAAAAAAGTGGCACTGGCTGGCGGTGCTGTTCAGTATTTTCGCTATGATCGCCGCAATCGGTACAGGATGCATGATACAGATCAATACAATTGCAACCTCTATCGGAAGCGTATTTACCTCTT
>JAUNAN010000117.1 GCA_030527595.1 Lachnospiraceae bacterium
AACGGCTTCGGCGGTCACAGGATCGAAGGTATCGGCGATAAGCATATTCCGTGGATCCACAATGTAAAGAACACGGATATGGTTATCGATATTGATGACGAGGACAGCCAGAGACTGCTGCGCCTCTTCAACACAGAGGCCGGACAGAGCTATCTGAAGTCTGTCGGCATGAGCGACGAGCAGATCGAGAAGTTCACCTGGCTCGGCATCTCGGGCATTGCCAATGTTCTGTGCTGCATCAAGATGGCAAAGTATTACGAACTGACAGAGAACGACATTGTCGTCACAGTTCTGACAGACTCCGCAGTGATGTATCAGAGCCGTATCGACGAGCTGAATGAAGCCTACGGTGAGTACACGGAGATCGAGGCAGCTAAGGATCACGCACTGCATATGCTGGGACTTCGTATCGACAACATGGCAGAGCTGAACTATCAGCAGAGAAAGCGCGTCCATAATCTGAAGTATTACACCTGGATCGAACAGCAGCAGATGGACGTAGAGGATCTCAATGCAATGTGGTACGACACAGAAGGCACGTGGGACGCTGTTCACAAGCAGGCAGAGGAGCTCGATGAGCTGATCAATGCCTTCAACGAGGAAACAGGAGTTCTCAAGAGTCTGTAAGAGTCGGAAAATAATAACACGTACGCGCTGAGTGCGGTACTTATTTGTGACAGGCCGCGGTGCGGCTATGACAGTACAGGCGGCTGCGGGAGATCCTCCTGCAGCCGCCTTGTTCCTCTTATAAGGAGAAATCTATGAGACATGTAAGCGGTGCCCGCTGCGTGAAGTGCGGGAAAATGTATGATGCGGACCCGAATGTGACTACCTGCTCCTGCGGCGGTATTCTTGATATTGTCTATGACTATGAATATATCAGGACGAAATTGACAAAGGAGAAGCTTGCTGCAAGGAAGAATCCTTCGATGTGGCGCTATCGAGAGCTTCTGCCGGTCGAGGAGGATACACCGGATACGCCTCTGCGCGTCGGCTGGTCTCCGCTCTATGAGGAACCGTATCTTGCGGAAATGCTGGGAATCAAAAAACTTTACGTCAAGGATGACGGACTGAATCCGACTGCATCTCTGAAGGATCGTGCCTCTGCAATGGCGGTTGCAAAGGCGCGGGAGGCAGGAGCGGAAGTGATCGCGTGCTCGTCCACGGGAAACGCAGCCTCCTCTCTGGCAGGCAATGCTGCCGCAGCCGGTCTGAAGACCTATATCTTTGTTCCTTCCCGCGCACCGAAGGGAAAGGTGGCGCAGCTTCTGACATTCGGAGCGACGGTGATTTCCGTTGAGGGAAGCTACGAGGATACCTTTGAGCTGAGCAAGGCGGCCATTGAAAAGTGGGGATGGTATAACCGCAATGCAGCAATTAATCCCTATCTCTCGGAGGGAAAGAAAACAGTCTCTCTGGAAATTATGGAACAGCTGAACTGGGAGGTTCCGGATTATCTTGCTGTTTCCGTCGGCGACGGCTGTACGATCGCAGGCGTATGGAAGGGATTAAAGGATCTCTACGGAATCGGATTTATAGACCGCCTGCCGAGGCTCATAGCCGTTCAGGCACAGGGCTGCTATCCGATCAACAGGGCAGTCGAGCAGAACCGACCCTGGGAGCCGATGGAGGAAAATACGATTGCGGATTCCATAGCTGTCGGTGTCCCGCGTAATCCGGACAAGGCCATCAATGCCATCAGGGAATCAGACGGTCTCACAGTGGAAGTGACGGATGAGGAGATCATGGCGGCTCAGAAGCTTCTGGGACGCACCTGTGGTGTCTTTGGAGAACCTGCCGGCGTCACGGGAACGGCAGGCTTAAAAAAGCTGTGTGAGGAGGGAAAGATTCCTGCGGACGCATCGGTAGTTTCGGTTGTGACCGGAAACGGCCTGAAGGATGTTGCCAATGCAATCAAATATGCAGGGGAGCCCATCACGATTCCGGGAGATATGGATCGTCTGCTTCGGGAATTTGAAGAAAGAGGCATTCGTCCCTGAGAGCGTCTGGCTGCCTGCAAACTTTGGCTAACGCTTTTTACGCGGATATGATAAAATAAGAAAATCTCAAAAGTGAGAGTCCCTGCCCTTTTATCAAAAAAAGCGGCAGGCGGCTCTCGTATTCTTAAGAGAGAAGCCCTAACGTTTTCCGGCAGGGAAAGCGGTCAGGAGACTTAAAGTCGGGGCAGAATAGAGAAATATATCATAAGGGGTAAATCATATGTGTGGAATCGTAGGTTATGTGGGAAACGAGCAGGCAGCTCCGATCCTTCTGGACGGGTTGTCCAAACTGGAATACCGCGGCTATGACTCTGCAGGAATTGCGGTCAGGAACGAGAATGACACAATTCTTGTAAAAGCGAAGGGACGCCTTGATAAGTTAAAGGATAAGACAGACGACGGTGCCGCCGTTCCGGGAACTTGCGGAATCGGACACACGCGCTGGGCGACACATGGGGAGCCGTCGGAAAACAATGCGCATCCGCACACAAGCGATGACGGAAATGTGATCGGCGTGCACAACGGCATCATTGAAAACTTCCAGGAACTGAGCGAGAAGCTGACGAGAAGAGGATACCGGTTCTATTCTCAGACGGACACGGAAGTTGCCATTAAGCTGATCGACTATTATTACAAGAAATACGAAGGAACACCGGTAGATGCGATCAATCACGCACTTGTACGTATCCGCGGTTCCTATGCACTTGCGGTTATGTTTAAGGAATATCCGGGCGAGATCTATGTGGCAAGAAAAGACAGCCCCATGATCCTCGGTGTCTCCGAACAGGGGACTTTCCTGGGTTCTGATGTGCCGGCAATTCTGAATTATACCCGCAATGTCTATTATATCGGCAATCTGGAAATGGCCCGTCTGAGACAGGACGGCGTCACCTTCTATAATCTGGACGGTGATGAGATCCAGAAAGAAATGAAGGTCATTGAGTGGGATGCAGAGGCGGCTGAAAAGAACGGCTACGAGCATTTCATGATAAAAGAAATTCATGAACAGCCTAAGGCCGTCGCAGATACCCTCAGCGTTTACCTGAAGGACGGGACTGTTGATCTGGAGGAGATCGGCCTGACGCCCGAGGTACTTTCCGGTGTCAGACATCTGCACATGGTTGCCTGCGGATCGGCCTATCATGTCGGAATGGTCGTGAAGTACGTCGTGGAAAGTCTTGCCAGAATCCCCGTTGACGTGGATCTGGCTTCCGAGTTCCGCTACAGAGATCCCATTCTCTCCGAAGGGGATTATATCGTGATCATTTCCCAGTCCGGAGAGACGGCGGATTCCCTTGCGGCGCTGAGACTTGCGGAAGAAAGAGGCATTCCTACGATCGGTATTGTCAATGTAGTGGGCTCCAGTATCGCAAGAGAAGCTGACTATGTGATGCAGACCTATGCCGGTCCCGAGATCGCGGTTGCGACCACAAAGGCATACAGCACACAGCTGATTGCCGGATATCTTCTTGCCATTGCCCTGGGCAGGGTGACGGGAACGATCGATGAAGCAAGAGAGGCGGAGCTGGTAAAGGCTCTGCAGGCGCTTCCGAAGGGAATTGAAAAGGCCCTGGAGGATAAAGAGCGCATTCAGTGGTTTGCGTCCAAATATGCCAATGCACGTGATCTTTTTATGATCGGACGCGGCGTGGATTATGCCATTGCCCTTGAGGGCAGCTTAAAGATGAAGGAGATCAGCTACATTCACTCCGAGGCTTATGCCGCAGGTGAATTGAAGCACGGAACGATTTCCCTGATCGAGGACGGCACACTGGTTGTCGGAGTCATGACGCAGAACGAGCTCTATGAGAAGACCCGCAGCAATATGGTAGAGGTAAAGAGCCGCGGCGCTTATCTTATGGGGCTGACCAATTACGGAAACTATAATGTCGAGGATACAACGGACTTTACGGTCTATGTTCCGAAGACAGAGAGATGCTTTACAGCAAGTCTGGCAATCATTCCGCTTCAGCTGCTGGCTTATTATGTCAGCCTGGCGAAGGGATTGGATGTGGACAAGCCGAGAAACCTGGCTAAGAGTGTTACGGTGGAATAAGAAGAGCCGTGCTGCCGGAGAAACTCTCCGGCAGTATTTTGCGTAATTTGCCATTTTAGGAGGGAATGCCTATGAGGAGCAGAAAAGCAGGAATGCTTCTGTCCAATATTATAGCGCTTATTATTTCTTATTTTGTCGCGTACCATACCAGGTTCGGGCGAGACTGGAATGTTTACTCAAGACGGGATCTCTATACGATCACCTTGCTGATGGTCGTGTCCTTTCTGGTCGTGTTTCTGATCTATCCGCAGAGGAAGAGCACCCGGAGACTGGGGATCCCCGGCCATCTTCAGATCGCACTGCTCTTTAATGTGCTCATGGCGATGCTGTTTATTACACTGATGTACGTCGTGCATCTGCCGATCGTGGTCTCCCGTCTGTTTATCGGGTATTTTTTCAGTATCAATTTTGTGCTGATGTTTGTCATTATGCAGCTGTTTTCCTGGATGGAAGGAAAGTATAATGACCGGCACCGGAAAAAGACTGTGATCTTTGCAAATGAAGACAATGCACTGCAGGTCGTTCATAACTTTCTGGAATCCGCCAGAAGAGAGTATGAGATCTCCGGCATTGTTGTCATTTCCGAAGAGGGTCGTAAGCTCTACAAGATCTGTAAAAATGAGCAGAAGCACACCTACATCAAGGAAAACGAGGAGATGGATGTGAAGACATTCCTGAAAAGGGATGTTATTGATCTGGCCATCATCGCACTTCCGATGAGCAGTGCCGGAAAAATACGCAAGCTGGTCAGACGTATGGAGAAGCTGGGAATCGATGCCATGCTGACGCTGGACAGTTTTGCCATTGACGAGGGGGAATCCTGTATTGAGCAGCTCGGTAATATGCAGGTAATTCGCTACGCCCCTCGCATTTTTACAGAAAAGGAGCTGCTGAGAAAGCGGATCCTGGATATCTGCGGAGGAATCGTCGGATGTCTGTTCTGTATCCTGATCGGTATTTTTGTGGCTCCTGCCATCTTTATCGAGGATCCGGGACCTGTGATCTTCAAGCAGAAGAGAGTCGGGAAAAACGGCCGCTATTTTATGATGTATAAGTTCCGCTCTATGTATCAGGATGCGGAGGAACGAAAAAAGGAATTGATGAAGGACAATGAGATGGATGGTCTCATGTTCAAGATGAAGGATGATCCGCGGATCACGAAGGTAGGTAAGTTTATCCGCAAAACTTCTCTGGATGAGTTCCCGCAGTTTTTCAATGTCTTGTTCGGAAGTATGTCCCTTGTAGGAACCAGACCGCCGACAGTAGATGAGTATCAGCAGTACTCCAGCCACCATAAGAGGCGTCTGAGCCTGAAACCGGGCATCACCGGACTCTGGCAGGTAAGCGGCAGATCTGATATTACGGATTTTGAGGAGGTCGTCAGACTGGATCTTCAGTATATCGATCACTGGAGTATGAAGAATGATATCAAGATTCTCCTGAAGACAGTGGGTGCCGTATTTACCGCAAAGGGAAGTGAATAATAAGAATCGGCA
>JAUNAN010000016.1:0-8931 GCA_030527595.1 Lachnospiraceae bacterium
TATTATCGGCAGAATGGGCATTCCCTATCGGCAGAAAGGAATCAATATCATTTCCGTTGCCGTGGATGCTCCGCAGAATGTAATCAGTACACTGTCCGGCAATATCGGTCAGTTAAAGGGCGTAAGTGTAAAGGCCGCATACTCCAATGTGAAGACAGCATCTGACGGTACTGTCACATTTGAATAAAGGAAGAACCATGTTAAGAAGACTCAAGTCGGAGGAAATTGATTTTTCAAAGGCTGTGATCCCGATCGGCGAAGCAGCTTATCCGGCACCCTTTCGAAATGCACTGGAATATAACTGTCCGGTTCACGAGCACTGGAATATTGTTCACACCGGCATGCTGGTGCCGGAGACCCATCAGATCTATGTCGGCTCGCGCAACTGTCTCAGGGGTGTGATCATGACGGCAGATGAGGCAGAGCGGGCAAACCGTATTTCCTGTGTGCAGATCGAGGAGAGAGATGTCTATCAGGGAAAGCTGGAGAGACTCACGATCGAGGGCGTAAAGGATGTGATCGAACATCTTCCGTATCGTCCGAGGGCGATCGAGCTCTTCCTGGTGTGCATGCATCATATGCTGGGCAGCGATGAGAGGTATATCTTCGCCGAACTCGAAAAGATGTTTCCGGATATCGACTTTATGCGGTGCTGGATGGATCCTGCTATGCAGAAAATTGCCACTACACCGGAGGAACGTCAGCGGCGGAGCATGATGACGGTTCTTCCGCCTCTTGAGAGAAATCCGAATCTTGCGGCTCTTCTGGGGGAAAATATCCGGATGCCGGACGACAGTGATCAGGTGCGCTTTCTTGAAAAAATCGGCTGCCGCCTGGTGCAGGTTCAGGATTGCGATACCTATGACGATTATCTGCAATTCGGTAAGGCATCGGTCTTTCTTACCCGCTCCGCCTTCTCTGTGAAAGGGATCCGTGCAGTCTCTGAGAAGCTCGGAAGGAAGTGTCTTTATCTCCCTCCCGCCTTTTCCGGCTCGGAAATGAGGGAACAGCTTCTTCAGCTGTGTGAGGCGCTTGGTTTCTGCGGAGACGCGGAAGAAACTGTGTCTTCATTTCTTGAGGAAGGACAGGCAGAGGCGGAGAGGGAGGCGGAACAGACGCTCTCCCTGATCGGACAGACGGAAGTCTCTCTCGATGCCGTCGCACTGACCCGCCCGTTAAGTGCCGCAAGGTGGCTGCTGACTCACGGCTTTGCCGTCAAACGTGTTTATCTGGACGGTGTGAGCAAAGAGGAGGAAGCTGATTTTTATTTCCTGCAGAAGGCGTATCCGGAGCTTCTGCTCTGTGCCACGATCCGCCCCGAGCTCAGGAGATGGCAGCGGAACGATTCCGACGGAAAGGTACTTGCGATCGGACCGAAGGCGGCATTTTTTAATGATACGCCCTGGTTTGTAAATACTATCGAGAACGGCGGAAATTGGGGATACAGCGGCATATCCCAACTCATGAGGGAAATGAGGACTGCATTTTCAGAGAAGAAGGACACAGAGGCAATTGTGCCGCAAAAGGGTCTTGGCTGCAGTGCGACAGTCCGTTAAGAGCACTGTGTCCTGTGAAAAATCGGTTCACGGAGAGAAGTATGAAAGAAACATTTGCACTGACACCGGTCTATACCGGTGACGTGTCGGGGGTCTGCTCGGCACTTTATGAGCTGGGCGGAATGGTAGTCATTCACGATCCCTCAGGCTGCAATTCCACCTATAATACCCACGATGAGACCCGGTGGTATCATAAGGAAAGTCTGATCTTTATCACGGGTGTCACGATGCGTGACATCGCACTCGGCAATGACAAAAAGCTGATAGGGGATATTCTGGAATCGGCAGAGGCTCTCCAGCCTGCATTTATTGCACTCTGCACCTCTCCGCTTGCCTTCTTAAGCGGTACGGATTTTGAGGGGATCGTGAAAATACTCGAAAAGAAGACAGGAATACCATCCTTTTTCGTACCTGTCAGCGGCATGCATGATTATATCTTCGGTGCAGGGTGTGCCTGGGAATGCTATCTGAAGCATGTCGCGTTTCCGAATCGGAAATCAAAGAGGTCCTGTGCGGTCCGCACGGATGCATCACATCCCCGCGTCAATATTCTGGGACTTACACCTCTTGATTTTACAAATGAAAACACCGTATCTTCTCTGCACGCTTATCTTAAGCGGTACGGATTTGAAGCCGGTGTCACCTTTGCTCTGGAGACTGATGCGGAGAGTGTACAGAAGCTTCCGGAGGCGGATGTGAATCTGGTGATCTCGGCAAGTGCCGTTCCCGCAGCGGAATTTCTGCAGGAGCACTTTGCACAGCCCTATGTACTCGGTGTACCTGTCGGAGGGATGCGGGAGAGGACAGCGGCAGCACTTCGGAAGGCTGCGGAAGACAGAGATCCGTGTATCAGAGCCTGGGAGCGGAAAGGTGCGGAGAACGGACGCACATCGGGAGAGAAGGAAACAGAATCCCTTTCTGTCTCCGGACTTTCCCCTAAATCAAAAAAGGCCGTTCTCATCGGAGAGGCCGTCTGCATGAAATCTCTTGCAGCTGCGCTTAAGGAGCAGGATCCGGAGTCGGACTATACGGTCGTCTGTCCGCTGGAAAAATCAGGCGGGATCCTTGATGAAGCGGCAGGGGATGTCTGTGTGCAGGGTGAGCTGCAGGTGAAGGAAGCGGCACGGGATGCGCAGATCGTGATTGCGGATCCGCTGTACAGGCCGCTGTTTCCCGGTATCTGCTTTATCGATCTGCCTTCTCTTGCCTATTCCGGGAGGATTTATCTGGACCGGATACCGGATCTTATATCTGAGGAGTGGAACGTCTTTTTGAAAGATCAGCGCAATACAGCGGAGCTGATCTGAAAGTGGAAGGAGAGGAGCCTTTATGAGTCTCAATGCAGTACCCGGAGCGGAGCGTCTCCATATCGGTTTTTTCGGAAACAGAAATGCCGGAAAGTCCAGTCTGGTCAATCGGGTCACCGAGCAGGAGCTTGCTGTTGTCTCGGATAAAAAGGGGACGACTACGGATCCGGTTCGAAAATCCATGGAGCTGCTTCCGCTGGGACCTGTGGTGATCATCGATACGCCGGGATTTGATGATTCCGGAAGTCTGGGGGATCTTCGCGTCAGGAAAACGAAGGAGATCCTGAATCAGACAGATATTGCGGTTCTGGTCATCGACGGAAGCCGGGGCATCACGGCTTCAGACAGGGAGCTTGCAGGTATCATCAGAATGAAGAAGATCCCGCTTGTGGTCTGTGTCAATAAGTCAGAGCTGCTCGAAGGACAGGAAAAAGAAAAGGAAGAGGAGCTCCTTAAGAGTCTGTTTTCTGCGGAAGATGAGCAGGCCGCGAAAAGCATGCCGAAAGTGATCTTTGTCAGTGCGATGAAGGGGACAAATATTTTCGAGCTGAAGGAGATGATCGGCCGGGAGGGAAAAGAGGCAGCGGAGAAGCCCTCCATGCTGGATGGAATTGTAAAAAGGGGAGACCGGGTAGTACTGGTGATCCCGATCGATTCCTCTGCACCGAAGGCAAGGCTGATCCTGCCGCAGCAGATGGTCATTCATGATCTTCTGATCAAGGGAGCAGAGGCAGTCTGTGTCAAGGATACGGAGCTGGAGGGATGTCTCGCCCGCATGTATGGGGAACCTGATCTTGTGATCACGGACAGTCAGGTCTTCGGTAAGGTCGCAAAGCTCGTACCGGAGCAGGTTCCGCTTACTTCATTTTCCATTCTGATGGCACGCTATAAGGGACTTTTGACCTATGCCTGTCAGAGTGTGACCGCTCTTGACCGCCTGAAGGACGGGAGCCGTGTTCTCATTTCCGAGGGATGTACGCATCACAGAATGTGTGATGATATCGGCAGCTATAAGCTTCCGAACTGGGTGCGTCGATATGCAAAGTGCGAGCCGGAATTCCGGCTTTCCAGCGGACATGGTTTTACGGAGGAGCCGGAAGAATATGCTGCGATCATTCACTGCGGCGGCTGCATGCTGAATGAGAGAGAGATGCGGTTCCGCATGAAGCAGGCAGAGGATGCGGGAGTGCCGATGACGAATTACGGGATCGCCATTGCATACATGAACGGAATTCTGAGGCGAAGCACGGCTATGCTGCCTGAAATCAGGGGGATTTTTGAGAAATGAGAAATGAGCTGATCAGGGGGGCTTTTACGGGAGAGACGGAAGGGACCGTTTCTGAAGAGTACCGGGCACTCATTGATGAGTGTGCGGAAAAAAAGGATCTCCCGGACGCGCAGCTGCTCCGTCTTCTCGATATCTCCGAGGAGGCGGATGAGGCATACCTCTATGCGAAGGCACGGGAGGTAAGGGAGCGGAGTTACGGGAAGGAAGTTTATCTGCGGGGACTGATCGAGTTTACAAATTACTGCAGAAACGACTGCCTGTACTGCGGTATTCGCTGCAGCAATGCAAAGGCGGACCGCTACCGTCTGACCGGTGAGGAGATCGCGGCATGTGCGGATCAGGGCTATGATCTGGGCTTTCGCACAGCCGTGCTGCAGGGCGGAGAGGATATGCACTTTTCCGATGAGGAGATCTGTTCGATCGTACGGGAGATCCGTGCGATGCACCCGGATATGGCGGTGACTCTGTCCATCGGCGAGCGCAGCAGACAGAGCTATGAGAAATATTTTGCGGCAGGTGCGGAGCGCTATCTCTTAAGGCATGAGACAGCGGATCCGGTTCATTATGCAAGACTGCATCCTGCTCATCAGACCTGGGAGACAAAGAAGCGCTGCTTGCAAGATCTGAAGGATATCGGTTATCAGGTCGGAACCGGCATGATGGTGGGAACGCCGTATCAGACACGTGACTGCTATCTTGCGGATTTCAGATTTTTACAGGAGATCGATCCGCAGATGATCGGCATCGGCCCCTTTATTCCACACTCCGATACACCCTTTGCAGGAGAGGCAGCGGGAAGTGTCACGGAGACACTTCATCTGATCTCCATTCTCAGACTGTTTTTCCCGAATGCCTTGATCCCGGCGACAACCGCGCTCGGAACAAAGGATCCCTTCGGACGGGAGAAGGGAGTTCTGGCAGGGGCCAACGTGGTAATGCCGAATCTGTCGCCGAGAGGAGTCAGGAAGAAGTATCTGCTGTATGACGGTAAGATCTGTACGGGAGATGAGGCGGCGGAGTGCCGGTTTTGTATGGAAAGAAGGATCGAGAGTGTCGGCTACCGCGTCGTGGTCAGCAGGGGCGATTACCGGAGCTCTGATTCGGAAAATCAGGAACAATAGAAGGATAACTGCCATGAATCTGGTTTTTGATGTAGATGATACCCTGTATGATCTAATGAAGCCCTTTAAAAAAACGCATGATAAGTTCTTCGCAGGTCAGACGGAAATTGATCCGAAGGAGCTTTTTGTGAAGTCAAGAATTGCCTCTAATATCGTTCTGGATCTTGAAAAAGAAGGGAAGATCCTGCCGGAGGATGCTTATTTTCGAAGAATGCAGCTCACCTACGAGCATACCGGGATCTCCGTTTCCAGAGAGCTCAGTGACCGGTTTGACAGGGAATACCGCTATCAGCAGGCGCATATTGAGCTGTTTGATTTTATACCGGGCATTCTGGATGACTGTGCGGGGCAGCAGGTCCGGCTTGCGGTCCTGACAAACGGCAGAGGCAGCGTACAGAGACAGAAGATTCATGCGCTCGGCCTCGAACGCTGGATCGATGAGGCGGACATCTTTGTGTCGGGAGAGATCGGATATCAGAAACCGGACAGGAAGGCTTTCCGTTTTGTGGAAAGGCAGCTCGGTATTCATCCGGAAGATACCTGGTATGTCGGAGATACCTATCAGTCTGATATGATCGGTGCAAAGGAAGCTGGCTGGCACGCCCTCTGGCTGAATCATAGAGAAAATCCGGAACCGCTCTCAGTAAATGCGGCCGATGCGGAGGTCAGGAGCGGAGAGCAGCTGGCGAAGCTGATTCATCATCTGATCCGGAGAGAACGGGTCGCTGCCGAGCCGTAAGAAAGCCGCTGATCAAAGAAAGAGAGATGGAGAGCTCACAGAGCTCTCCATCTCTCTTTTCTAAATCCGCTTCGATCGCGGATCGTATGGATCTGTTCGATCATGGCAGGGATGTCTTCATTTAGATTCCCTTTCAGGATCATATAGTTGGATGCGTGATTGGCGCGGAATACGGTGCCGGGCGAATCTACGTGAGTAAGAAACAGCTCCATCTCGTCAACGACTTCTTCCGGTGTGAGAAGTGTCAGCTTTCCGCTCCGAATCTCCTCCGCAATGGGGGCACCCGGCTCGATCATGAGTGTCAGGAATCCGACATAATCCGGATGCATCTTAGAGATAGCCTCAGCGCTTTTGAGCGCATGTGAGGTGAGATGCTCACTTCCCCCGAGTCCGGAGATCAGCGTTACGGATGAGAGAATGCCGCCGGCACGCAGCTTCTGACAGGCCTCGATGATCTCCGCAGAGGTGACACCTTTTTTTACGGCCCTCAGGATCTCGTCGTCACCGGATTCAAGCCCCATATACACCATGTGAAGACCGTGCTCCTTCAGGAGCTTCAGCTCCTCGACGGACTTGCGCAGTACATCCCGTGGAGCACCGTAGGAGGTGATGCGTTCCGCATAGGGGAAGTATTTATGCAGATAATCTAAAATATGCACAAGCTTCTCAGTGGGGAGAACCAGTGCATCACCGTCTGCAAGAAAGATACGGATGCGCTGATTTCCGTAGTACCCGGAGATCTCCCTGATATCGGCCTCAATATCCTCCATCGGACGGATGCGAAACTGCTTGTCCTTGTACATGGTACAGAACGTGCATGCATTGTGGGCGCATCCGATCGTGACTTGAAGAATAAAACTGCGTGCCTCGCTGGGCGGACGGTAAACCATGCCTTCGTATTCCATATGTGCTTCTCCTTAAGGATGTAGAATAGATTATTTCCGGGTCAGATATTGGATAATCATACCGAAGTCGGAGAGGAAATACAAGGAAGGATTTCGGGCAGGCGGCAGGCTGGGGAGAAGGATCGGAAAAAGCCCTTGTGGTTCGCAGGAAGAGTTCTTATACTTGTATCAGTAAATTCAATCGTTTGCCGGAGATAAATAATGAATAAAAAGGAACTGGCTCTTGTTGTCATTGAAAAATTAAAAAACGAGTATCCTCTTGCCGAGTGTACCCTGAATTATGAGAATGCCTGGCAGCTGCTGATCAGTCTGAGACTTGCAGCCCAGTGTACAGATGCGCGGGTAGATACGGTTACGCCGAAGCTCTATGAAAAGTTTCCTACCGTTGCGGCTCTGGCAGCTGCGGATGTAAAGGAGATCGAGGAGATCGTAAGACCCTGCGGTCTGGGACCGAGCAAGGCAAGGGACATCTCCAGGTGCATGAAGGTGCTGCATGAGGAATACGAAGATCAGGTGCCCGAGACCTTTGAAGGGCTGCTATCGCTTCCCGGAGTAGGAAGAAAGAGTGCCAATCTGGTGATGGGGGATGTATTCGGAAAACCTGCCATCGTCACGGATACCCACTGCATCCGGCTCTCTAATCTGATCGGCCTGGTAGACGGGATCAAGGAACCGGCAAAGGTGGAGAAGGAGCTCTGGAAGATCATTCCGCCCGAGGAGGGAAGTGATCTCTGTCACAGGTTTGTACATCACGGAAGAGCAGTCTGTATCGCAAGACGGCCGCAGTGTGAGAACTGCTGCCTGAAGGATGTCTGTAGACACTATGCGGAAGAAAAGAATAACAGTACAATAGAAATCGGAGGCAGTGAACGATCTCATAGAATCGTTCTCTGCCTCCGATTTTTTTATTTCAATTATGAAAGTCAGCCAGCCAGCTCCGGCTTCATGCCTGTATAAAGCTGATAGTAGCGGCCCTTCTTTTCAAGGAGCTCTTCGTGATTGCCCTCCTCAACGATGCGGCCCTGTTCCAGAACGATAATATCGTCGCTGTTGCGGATCGTAGAGAGGCGGTGTGCGATGACGAAGGTCGTGCGGCCTTCCATAAGCTTGTCCATGCCGTCCTGAACGATCTTTTCGGTACGGGTATCGATCGAGCTTGTCGCTTCATCAAGGATCAGTACCGGCGGATCGGCAATTGCCGCACGGGCAATGGCAAGCAGCTGTCTCTGTCCCTGAGAGAGGTTTGCACCGTCTCCGGTCAGAACCGTGTCGTATCCCTGGGGAAGTCTGCGAATGAAACCGTCCGCATTGGCAAGCTTTGCTGCGGCAACGATCTCTTCCTGAGTGGCATCAAGCTTACCGAAGCGAATGTTCTCGGCTACCGTTCCCGAGAAGAGATGGGTGTCCTGCAGAACCACGCCGAGAGAGCGGCGCAGATCCTTCTTTTGGATCTTGTTGATATTGATATTATCGAAGCGGATCTTTCCGTCCTGAATATCATAGAAACGGTTGATCAGGTTCGTGATCGTGGTCTTGCCGGCGCCGGTGGAGCCGACCAGAGCGACCTTCTGACCGGGTTTAGCGTGAATAACAATATTATGCAGGACGATTTTTTCGTCTGTATAGCCGAAATCCACATCGTTGAAGGTGACATCACCCTCGAGCGGGACAAAGGTAGTGGTTCCCTGCTCCTTGTGATAATGCTTCCATGCCCACTTTCCGGTGTGATGGTCAGCCTCCGTAAGCTCTCCGTTTTTCTCTTCTGCGTTGACGAGCATGACGTAGCCCTCATCCTCTTCCGGTTTTTCATCCAGAAGACCGAAGATTCTCTGCGCTCCGGCGAGTGCGGAAATGATTGAGTTGAGCTGCATGGCGACCTGATTGATCGGCATTGTGAAGCTCTTGTTGAAGGTCAGAAAGCTTGCCAGTGCGCCGACCGTGAATCCGGCAAAGGTATTTACGGCAAGTACCGCACCGACCAGTGCACAGAGCACATAGCTTGCGTTGCCGAGCTG
>JAUNAN010000016.1:9031-17198 GCA_030527595.1 Lachnospiraceae bacterium
GGACCTCTCGGGGGGCGCTGATCATAATTCTTCTTTTCAGCCATATTTGTTTCTCCTTATTTTGATCAGTGACAGACAAATGATGCTTCTGTCATGCTGCGTCAGTCCTTGGAATCGAAGTCGGCATCCCCGGCAGCACCGTTTTGAGATTCATAAACCTCGCGGTAGATGGCGTTGGATGCAAGGAGCTCTTCATGAGTACCGAAGCCGCTGATCTCACCGTTATCCATTACCAGGATGCGGTCGCAGTCCTGAACAGAGGAAATTCGCTGGGCAATGATGAGCTTTGTGGTATTCGGGATCTCCTCGGCAAGACCCTTGCGGATCTTTGCGTCCGTTGCCGTATCCACGGCCGAAGTACTGTCGTCAAAAATGAGGATCTTCGGATTTTTCATAATTGCACGCGCGATACAGAGACGCTGCTTCTGACCGCCGGAGACATTAGAGCCGCCCTGTTCAATATGCGTGTTGTATCCGTCCGGCATTTTTTCGATAAATTCGTCCGCACAGGCAATGCGGCAGGCCTCGCGGCATTCTGCCTCTGTGGCATCCTTTTTGCCCCATCTCAGGTTGTCCAGGATCGAGCCGGAGAAGAGTACGTTTTTCTGCAGCACCACGGAGACTTCGTTGCGCAGAGTCTCCAGATCATAGGCGCGGACATCGTTTCCGCCTACCTTCAGAGATCCCTCGGAAACGTCATACAGACGGCTGATCAGGTTGACGAGAGAGGACTTCGCAGAGCCGGTACCTCCGATAATACCGATCGATTCACCGGAGTGAATATCGAGAGAAATATCCTTCAGTACAGATTCGCCCGTTCCTGTCCGATAGGAAAAGCTCACGTGATCGAAGGAGATGCTTCCGTCCGGTACTGTCATGATCGGATTTTCCGGATTATGAAGGGAAGTGTTTTCATTTATGACTTCCGCAATACGGGATGCACTCGCCTCGGACATAGTGATCATTACAAAGATCATCGCCAGCATCATGAGAGACATGAGAATGTTCATGCAGTAGGTCAGAAGAGACATCAGATTTCCGGTTGTCAGACTTCCCGCAATGATCAGATGCGCACCGATCCAACTGATCAGCAGAATACAGGTGTAGACCACAAAGGACATGGCGGGCATGAGACCGGTGATGCGAAGCTCGGCTTTGACGAACATCAGATAGATGTTTGCCGCGGCCTTCTGAAATTTGTTGATTTCCTGATCCTCCCGGACATAGGCCTTGACTACGCGGATCGCCGAGACGTTTTCCTGTACACTTTCATTCAGTGCATCGTATTTTTCGAATACCTGCTTAAAGTAGCGGGAGGCACTTCTCATGATGAAAAATAAGAACACACCCAGGAAAATAACCGCCAGCAGATAGACGGAGGCAAGCTGGGGGCTGATCATAAAAGACATGACCATTGCAATGACAATAGAAGCCGGCGCACGCATGGCCATGCGCAGCATCATCTGAAATGCGTTCTGGATATTGGTGACATCCGTTGTCATACGGGTCACCAGTGATGAGGTGGAAAAGTGATCGATATTTGCAAAGGAAAAGGTCTGCACATTATCGAACATCGCTTTTCTTAGATTGCGTGCAAGTCCTGCGGCTGCCTTTGCGCCATAGAAGGCGCCGAGAAAACCGAACATGAGGGCAATGAGTGCGACGATCAGCATCAGGATGCCGGTGCGGACAATGTAGCCGATGTCCCCGGCATAGATACCGTTATCAACGATGAGACCCATGAGTACGGGGATGATCATCTCGCACACGACTTCACCGATCATCCAGACGGGGGTCAGAAAGGCCGGCCGCTTGAATTCTTTTAATTGTGCGTAGAGTGTTTTAAGCATTTTGTTCCTCCGGAGAAATCATATTTGAACAGGGAAGAGGAGGCATTTCGGCCCCGGCAAGCTTTCCCGATTCAGTCAGGTTTTGATGAATTTTGTAGAGCAGTCCGGCAAATATCTGCTTTTCCTCCTCTGAAAAATCATGGTACAGCATCCTGTCCGCGCGGTCGTGCATTTCCTTGTGGCGCTCCAGAATGGTTCTGGCCTTGTCCGTGACAGAGATCATGCGCTGTCTGCGATTGTCAGGGTTGAAGCTCTGGGTGATCAGCGCTTTTTCCTCCATGCGGGCAAGCAGACCGTTCATAGTCGGATGCTTCACGTGCAGTGCTTCGCAGAGTTCCTTCTGGGTGGCACTGCGTCCTTGGCTTATCAGATAAATGAGAACAGAAAACTGCACCATAGTGATATCTGTCTCCTTCAGCAGGGCATCGACCATTGCCCGATACTGCAGATTTACGATCTTCAGCTGATAACCGATCGGTGCCTTTAAAAAGGCGGTCTCCGATTCAGAAAGCATGTTCCTTACTCCCTTCTTATTTTATTTTTTTTATTTGAAAAGCGATCAGGCAGGAACTTTACGACATCCCGTGCATCGGCGCAGGAATAAAATATGTAGCAGACTACCTGATCCTGAATGTATATCATATGTAGGCAACTACATATTGTCAAGAGGTGAGCAGGTTTTTGGATGAAATCACCGTTGAAGCCCAAAGACTTGACCATTTCTTTATGCATCATGTATAATATCGACGTGAGCTTTTCTGTGTAATCTATCCGAATATGTGTACTGTCGGAGAGAAAAAATCAGTAAGAAGGGAAAGCGCACATTCTTTAAGGAGGATTTTTTAGAATGAAAGCACCATTTTCCGCATACCTCACGGTGATCGCTCCGGCGCTGAAAGAGCTGATCGCTCTTTTGCGGGAGGACTTTGCCTATGTGAGCGTACTGGCAACGGATTCACCGGGATTCACTCTGCAGGTATCTCAGCATACGAAGTCCGTGACCCATGCCACTATGACAACAGAACGCGGGATCGTGGTCCGGGTCATGCAGAACGGAAGATACAGCGAGTATGCCTGGAATGAATTTGATCCTTCGGATATCCGTGTCTGTGCGGAGATGATTCGTGAAGAGCTGATGAAGCAGATCCGAATGATGGAGCTGATGAATATTGACACATATGAGACCGGCGCTCTGCAGGACGAGCCGCTGACCCTGTTTGTGGAGAAGGAGACGGACGTGCTTCCGGAAAATGCAGACACAGCGATGCTTCTGGATCTGCTGCAGGAGATCTCGGACAGCGGTGTTTCTCTTGCCGGACACGCAGTCGAATGTAATCTGAGAGTGCAGTCCACTCACATTTCAAAGCTGTTCCTTACAGAAAACAGGGATCTGCGCCAGAGCTACGTATATTCCGAGGGAATGGTGAGCGTGGTCGTTGTTCGGGACGGTGAGACCCGACAGGCTTATGAGGGTGTTTCCGGCTGTGCCGGTCCCGAAATTTTTGAGGAGCTTGCCAGAAAGGTAGAGACTGCAGCGGAGACTGCGGAAAAAATGCTGGATGCGGAAAAAATCGTGCCGGGCGAATATGATATCATTACGACTCCCGAGGTCACGGGACTTATTGCGCATGAGGCGTTCGGGCACGGAGTGGAAATGGATATGTTTGTGAAGAACCGTGCACTTGGCCGGGAATACATCGGCAGCCGTGTCGGATCGGATCTTGTTTCCATGCATGAAGGTGCCGCCTGTGCGGAAAGCGTTACGGCATATGCTTTTGATGATGAGGGAATCCTCGCAGGGGATGTTACTGAGATCGATCATGGTATTCTCGTGACCGGCATCTGTGATGCACTGTCCGCAGTGCGGCTGGGAACAAAGCCCACGGGAAACGGGAAACGTGAGAATTATGCGCATAAGGCTTACACGCGTATGACAAATACGGTTTTTGATTCCGGAGAAAGCACGCTGGAGGAGATGATCGCCTCTGTTTCCTACGGCTATCTGCTGGACGGCATGCAGAGCGGAATGGAGGATCCGAAGCACTGGGGAATCCAGTGTATAGTATCCAGAGGTTATGAGATCAAAGACGGTAAACTTACCGGGAAAATGGTCTCTCCGGTCGTGATGACGGGCTATGTCCCGAGTCTGCTTGGTTCTGTGACAATGGCCAGTGCGGATCGTGTGATTGCAGGGAACGGCGGATGCGGAAAGGGCAGCAAGGAATGGGTCAAGGTTGCGGACGGAGGTCCGTATCTGAAGGCTCGTGCGACCCTCGGCTGAGAACGGACATATGGCAGAACATTCTTTTTAAGGAAGCAGTATGAATACAGAGAAATTACTGGAGATCCTGAAAGCCTCCGAGGCGGACGGCTTTGAGGTTACCGATACAAAAACACGCGGATGGGAGTTTTATTTTATCCGCCATCAGTTAGATCAGAACAGAGCCCGACAGACACGCAGCCTTCAGGTTCGCGTTTTTAAATCTTTTGAAGACGGGAAATATCTGGGAAGTGCCGTTTCGGAAATATCCCCCATGGCTACTTCCGAGGACGCGGAAAAGCTGATCCGTGATCTGGTTCGTGAGGCGGGGGTTGTGAAAAATCCGGCCTATCGGCTGAACGGAAAGAGCAATGAGGCGGCAAGGATCCCGGAACCGGTATCTGCGGAAAAAACAGCGGGAGAGTTCCTTGCATCCATGATGCTCGTTCCTGAGACGGATACAGAGGATATCAATTCCTATGAACTGTTTGTAGAGGAAAACACCCGCCGTATTGTGAATTCGGAGGGTGTGGATGTGACGGAGCAGTACCCTTCTTCCATGCTGGAAGTCGTGGTGAATGCAAGAAATGAAGACACGGAGATCGAGCTGTACAGGATGTATGAGTCAGGCACCTGTGATCCCGAGAACCTGATTGATCAGCTGGTGCAGACGATGCAGACAGGGAAGGACAGACTGCGTGCGGTTCCCACTCCGGCACTGAATCAGGCGGATGTTATTTTTTCTACAGATGCCGCCTGCGAAATATTTGACTATTTCCTGATGCAGATGAATGCGGCTCTGAAATATCAGGGCTTAAGCAGCTGGGAGATCGGAACGCCGATCACGGAGCAGACGAACGGAGACAGCATCACTCTGAGAGCGGTGAGGAAGCTTCCGAATTCATCGCAGAACTATTTTACGGATGCGGAAGGGGCAGTCATTCATGACAGGACTCTGATTCGCGGAGGCATTCCCGAGAATTTCTGGGGAAACCGCCAGTTCAGTGAATATATGGAATTAAGAGACAGCTCTATTGTCTGTAATTATCTTGTGGAGGGCGGAGAAAAGACCGCAGAGGAGCTGCGGACGGGCCGCTATCTGGAAATTGTGGAGTTTTCCGATTTCCAGTGCAATCCTCTCACGGGAGATCTTGCAGGAGAGATCCGTCTCGGCTATCTGCATGATGAGAGCGGGATAACGGTTGTCAGCGGAGGTTCTGTCTCCGGTTCCATCAGAGAGCTGATCTCCGAGATGAGATTCTCAAAGGAGCAGAAACAGTATAATAACGCACTGATCCCGGCTGTCGTACGTCTGAACGGTATGACGGTGACGGGAAAAGCGGAATAAGGGAAATAAGAGCAGTGCACCTGCCCGGAAAGGAAGGGACTAATTATGGAAGCAAATCTCTTTAATAACACTCACATTCTTGCATGGCTTCAGTATTTTGCTGAAAATTCCGAGGTGGATCTGGAGAAGGTGAAGCTTCTGGATATTACGAAGAAAAACAAGAATCTGATCCCGACAGTGGAATCCCACGGAGCTGTTCTTGTATTTACAGAGGCAGGTCATCCGGATATTTTTTATAAGATGTTTAATGCGGGTCTGGGGGACTGTGAGGTCGTTTACAATGAGGGAAGCGATCCGGCGGGACCGATCAAGCGCAATCATGTCTATGATATGATCAACCGCGGCATCAATGCTTCGGCCGGCATGCTGATCCTGAATCCGAAGGCACGCACTACCTACAAGTTCGGTATGAACAATTCGATCTTTACGCCCGGGTCCGTTCATTATGTGGGCTCGGAGGTGAGATCTATTCTTCTCAGTAAGATGCAGATCGCTGTTCAGACAACAGTCTGTGTCATCTCCGGCGCGAGCATTGCCATTGAATCCGCCATGCTTGCAACGGAAGGCTCCATCATCGCTGTGGAATACAGTGCCAGAGACAGAAGGACGCTGGAGGATAATGTCAATCAGTTCGGCGTAAATAATGTTACGATCATCGATCATGTAGATGAAGAAACGATGAAGGATCTTCCGGTTCCGGATGTCACGATGCTCGTTGCGTCCGCAAGTATGGAACAGGAGATGAAGTATCTCCTCTCGATCAATCCGAATATGCGCTTTGTGATCTATACACTGGATGTCAGCGTTATGGCCGGCATGCGGGATATCTTCCGTGAACTCGGTGTGAAGGATCCGGAGATCATTCAGGCGCAGATCTCCAGACTGACCTCAAAGAATACCTTTGAGATCCAGCCTGCGCCCTGGATCATTATCGGACAGGCAGGCGAGGAGCCGCCGACAGATCAGGTGGTCTTTCCTGAGGTATTTTAAGAAACAAAAAACGCACGTATCGATCGGCACGTATCTCCGGAATGCAAGAAAAGGGTTGACAGGGAATATAAATTCCATTAAATTACTACTTAATTGCAAAAAAAGCAAAGACGGAGACAGTAGGATCTCAGACAGAACGTCCCAGCGAGCCGGGGAGGGTGTGAGCCCGGTATTAGTATGAGAGATTTGAAAATCACTCCCGAGCTGCATGGCTGAAACGGATTTTGTAAGTAAGCTTATGCCGGATGTTCCCCGTAATCGGAAACTCGTATGACGGTACGTAGTAACAGGTGGTACAACGAACGCTATCAGGCGTCCGCCCTATTACTGGGGCGGACGCCTTTTTTGGCGCAAGGTATTTTTAAAGCAAAAGGAGATAATGAGATGAACATGACAGAGATTCGCTGGCATGGCCGCGGCGGACAGGGGGCAAAGACAGCAAGTCTTCTGCTTGCTGATGCTGCATTTATGTCAGGTAAGTATGTGCAGTCTTTCCCGGAATACGGTCCTGAGAGATCGGGAGCACCGATCACGGCATACAACCGTATTTCCGATGAGCGCTGCAGTATTCATTCTAATATTTATGACCCGGATTACGTGGTCGTTGTTGACGAAACTCTGCTGGAAAGTGTAGACGTCACTGCGGGACTTAAAAAAGAGGGAGCCATTATCATTAACTCCTCAAGACCTGCATCCGAATTCAGGGCACTGCTGAACGGATATGAAGGAAAGGTCTACACTATTGACGCCGGTGTGATCTCCAGAAAGCATCTCGGTGCATATTTCCCGAACACACCCATGCTTGCTGCTGTCGTAGAAGTCAGCCGCTGCGTGGATCCGGAGGAATTCCTGAAGGATATGGAAACCTCCTATCGCCATAAATTTGCGACAAAGCCGCAGGTCGTCGAGGGCAATCTGAACTGCCTGGCTGAAGCCATGAAGGAGGTAAAGGAATGAATAAGAGAGCTGCAGATATTCATGAGAATTCTCCGTGGCAGGAGCTTACTCCGGGCTGCGAGATCTACGAGGGCGGCACATCACGCATGACACTGACAGGTGAATGGCGCTCAAAGATTCCGTACTGGAATTCAGAAAAATGCAAACAGTGTCTGCTCTGCACACCGTTCTGCCCGGATTCATCTATTCCGGTAAAAGAAGGAAAGAGAGCTGATTTTGACTACGATCATTGTAAGGGCTGCGGAATCTGCTACCGTGTCTGTCCTTTTGATGCAATCGACTGGAAGGAGGTAGAGGCATGAGTATCCGTGACAGACTTTCCGGAAATGAGGCCATTGCAACTGCAATGCGCCAGATCAATCCGGACGTATTTGCCATGTTCCCGATCACACCGTCAACGGAAATTCCGCAGTATTTTGCACAGTATGTGGCTGACGGCAAGGTAGATACGGAATTTATCTGCGTAGAATCCGAGCATTCTTCCATGTCCGCCTGCATCGGTGCGGAGGCAGCAGGTGCCCGTGCGGTTACGGCAACCTCTTCAGCCGGCCTTGCCTACATGAATGAGGTGCTCTTTGTTGCGGCATCCTTAAGACTTCCGATCGTTCTTGCAGTCGCAAACCGTGCCCTGACCGGCCCGATCAATATTAATCATGACTACTCCGATTCCATGGCGGAGCGTGATTCCGGATTTATTCAGATCTATGCGGAAAACAATCAGGAAGCTTATGACAATTATCTGCAGGCACACAGAATCGGTGA
>JAUNAN010000016.1:17298-25390 GCA_030527595.1 Lachnospiraceae bacterium
GATTTCGAGAAGACCTTCGGAAGAAAATACGGACTCTTTGAGGCATACCGAATGGAAGATGCGGAGGTTGCTGTTGTTCTCATGGGATCCTCTGCGGGAACAGCGAGAGCGGCTGTCGACGAGCTGAGAGAGGCCGGAGTCAAGGCAGGTCTCATTAAGGTTCGTGTCTTCCGTCCGTTCCCCGGCGAGGAGATGGCAGAGGTTCTGAAAAACTGCAAGGCGGTAGCTGTTCTTGATAAGAGCGAGGGCTTCAGCGCATGCGGCGGTCCGCTTTTTGCCGAGACGGCTTCTTATCTGATCAACTGTGAAAACAGACCGAAGATGGTGGATATCGTATACGGCCTCGGCGGACGTGATTTCACTGTTGCACAGGCAAAGCGCGTATTTGCCAGACTGGAAAAGATCGTCGAGACCGGAGAGATCGGTCCGATTTACTCCCACATGGGACAGAGAGATTTAAGAGAGGAGGTACAGTAATGGCATACAATCTGAAAGAGGAAATGAGCAAGGAAGAAAGATTTGCTCCCGGACAGAGACTCTGTGCAGGCTGTGGTGCGGGTATCACCTGCCGTGCTATGATGCGTGCCGTCGATCCGGAGGATAAGGCAGTCATCTGCAATGCCACATCCTGTCTGGAGGTATCCTCCTTCCAGTATCCGTTCACGGCATGGGAGGATTCCTATATTCATACCGCTTTTGAAAATGCGTCTTCCACAGCATCCGGCGTGGAAACCGCTTATCGTGCACTGAAGAAGAAGGGAAAGGTCAAGGATAATTACAAGTTCCTTGCAATCGGAGGAGACGGCGGAACCTATGATATCGGCTTCCAGTCTCTGTCCGGCGCTATGGAGCGCGGCCATGATTTTACCTATTTCTGCTATGATAATGAAGCATATATGAATACAGGTACACAGAGATCCTCTGCCACACCGCGTTTCGCATCGGCAACCACAACTCCTCCGGGAGCGGAGAGTGTCGGTAAAAAGGAAAATGTCAAGGATCTGACAACCATCATGGTTGCACACGGTTCTCCTTATGTTGCACAGACGACCTTCATTGGAAATTTCAGAGATTTTCATCAGAAGGCACACAAGGCGATCTATACAGAGGGACCGACCTTTGTTAATGTTCTGAGCCCCTGCCCGAGAGGATGGAGATATTCCGCAGAGATGCTGCCGGAGATCTGCCGTCTTGCGGTCGAGACCTGTATCTGGCCGCTTTATGAGGTGGAAAACGGTGAATATCATCTGAGCTATATGCCGAAGAAAAAGCTTCCGGTCGAGGAGTTCATGAGACCTCAGGGCCGTTTCCGTCACTGCTTTAAGCCCGGAAACGAGTGGACGATCGAAGAGGCACAGAAGTATGTCGACGAGAAGTGGGAAGCACTTCTTGAGAAATGTAAATAACGTATCGGGCATCCCGGATCCTGCATGCCTGCGTGTATATAACGCATCGGGCACAGCAGATCCCGCGTGCTTGCTTTTCCCTCCCCGCTGTCATATGCTAATGGCAGCGAGGAGGTTTTTTATGAGAATTTTTTTCGGGATCGCAGCGGCAATGGGATTGTTCTTTTTTGTCGGTCCGGTCGTTCTTGCCGGGGCAAGCATTCATATCGGAAATCTGACGGGACTGATTCTGTCACTGACTGCGCTCTTTTATGCAGTGAGGGGCAGGCTGTTTCCTCATTTTATGACAGCATCCGGTGCGGGAAGAGGAGTGCGGACAGTAATAGTGGTGACTGCCTGTCTGATCCTCGTGACAGCTGCGGCAGAGACGGTTTTTATGATCAGAGGCGCACAAAATAAACCGGACCACGCGGTCACCGCGATCGTACTCGGCTGCAGGGTAAAGGGAAACCGTCCTACACTTGAACTGATCCGCAGAGCGGAGGCGGCAAAAATTTATCTGGAAAATAACCCCGATGCGGTCTGCATCGTATCGGGAGGAGCGGGAGACGGAGAGGAGATCAGTGAGGCGGAGTGCTTATTTCAGCTGCTTACGGAGAGCGGGATCTCTGCGGAGCGGATCCTGCTCGAGGACCGCTCCACTACGACGGAGGAGAATCTTGCCTTCAGCAAACAGATCATGGAGGAGCGGGAGCTCGGCACTGAGGCGGTACTGATCACAAGCGGGTACCACTGCTATCGTGCCGGAATTCTTGCCGGCAGACAGGGGATCACGGCTTACAGCTGTCCCGCATTTACCAGTGTCTTTTATTTCCCGACCGCATATCTGCGTGAGCTGTATGCGATTCTCTATACCTGGATCAGGGGATGACCGCCGTGAGATCTGTCGGAAGCTGTCAGACAGAACACTTTTTTTGCGGAATTTTGTATGAAAGCAGATGCAATCGAAGACGATCGGAAGTCCTGGCTGCAACTTCACCAGAAAACAACAGAAAACCAAAGCAGTTTGAGTAAATTCTAATAAAATAACACAGAGATACAAAACAATTCACCAATTATCTTGTATTTGATTTCGAATAATGCTAATATTTACAAAGAATTGAAATGTTTTAGCATGTTGCAGCGATGCAGAAATCTTCAGTACACTGTCAACGGAAAATGGAGGATGAAATGGCTAAAAAAATTGTTCTTGCAGGCGCATGCCGTACAGCAATCGGAAAAATGGGCGGACAGCTCAGCTCTGTACCGGCAGTTGATCTTGGTGCGATCGTAATTAAGGAAGCACTTCAGAGAGCAGGCGTAAAGCCGGAGCAGGTTGATCATGTATATATGGGATGCGTTATCCAGGCAGGACTTGGCCAGAATGTTGCTCGCCAGGCTTCGATCAAAGCGGGACTTCCGTATGAAGTGCCGGCAGTGACAGCAAATGTGGTCTGCGGTTCCGGACTGAACTGCGTGAACATGGCTGCGGATATGATCCTTGCAGGTGATGCGGATATCGTTGTTGCAGGTGGTATGGAGAATATGTCCAAGGCTCCGTATGCTGCAATGAATGCAAGATTCGGCTATAGAATGAATAACGGAAAGCTTGTTGATACAATGGTCAACGATGCACTCTGGGATGCTTTCAATGATTATCATATGATGATCACAGCAGAGAACGTTGCTGACAAGTGGGGACTTACCAGAGAAGAGCTGGATGTATTCTCCGCAAACAGCCAGAACAAGGCAGAGAAGGCAATCGCTGAGGGCCGCTTCAAGGATGAGATCGTTCCGGTTGAAGTAAAGGGCAGAAAGGGACAGGTTACTGTCATCGATACTGATGAAGGCCCGCGTGCAGGTGTGACTGCAGAAAGCCTCGGTAAGCTGAAATGTGCTTCCGGCAAGGAAGGCGGTGTTGTTACGGCAGGCAATGCTTCCGGTATTAATGACGGTGCTGCAGCTGTTGTCGTTATGAGCGAGGAGAAGGCTAAAGAGCTGGGTATCACTCCGATGGCAGCATGGATCGGCGGCGCACTCGGCGGAGTAGATCCGGCGATCATGGGTGTCGGCCCGGTTGCTGCAACAAATAAAGTAATGAAGAAGACAGGTTGGAAGGTCGATGATCTTGACCTGATCGAAGCAAATGAGGCATTTGCGGCTCAGTCTGTTGCAGTCGCAAGAGAACTCGGCTTCAACAGTGATATTCTGAATGTGAACGGCGGTGCTATTGCTCTCGGACATCCGGTCGGTGCTTCCGGCTGCCGTATCCTGGTAACACTGCTTCATGAGATGCAGAAGAGAGATGCAAAGAAGGGTCTTGCAACACTTTGCATCGGCGGCGGAATGGGCTGCGCTACTCTGGTGGAAAGAGACTGATTCTGTGATTCCCCGGCGGGCCGGTATCATCATACCGGTCCGCTGTGATAACTCTTATACAAGGCAGTACTGTCGAAAGTCGACAGGATCAAAATGTTCGTACAAGACCGCAAGGAAGCGGTACCTAACAGGAGGATAAGAACATGAAAGTAGGCGTAATCGGTGCTGGTACAATGGGCAGTGGTATTGCTCAGGCATTTGCTCAGAGTGCAGAGGTCGAAACAGTATATCTCTGCGATATTAAGCAGGAATTTGCAGAAGGCGGCAAGGCAAGAATTGCCAAGGGCCTGAACGGCAGAGTTGCAAAAGGAAAAATGACACAGGAAGCTGCGGACGAGATCATTAACAAAATTCAGGCAGGACTGAATACACAGTGCGTAGACGCAGATCTGATCGTCGAAGCAGCACTTGAGGTAATGGGTGTTAAGCAGAAGACATTTAAGGAGCTTCAGGAAGAGATCGTTAAGAACCCGAACTGCATCTATGCTTCCAATACTTCTTCACTGTCTATCACCGAAATTTCCAAGCCGCTTAATACACCGGTTATCGGTATGCACTTCTTCAATCCGGCTCCGGTCATGAAGCTGGTAGAAGTAAACGCAGGTTATACAACACCTCAGGAAGATGTTGCCAAGGTCGTAGAGATCGCTGAAAAGCTCGGCAAGACTCCGGTTCAGGTTAAAGAAGCTCCGGGCTTCGTTGTAAACCGTATCCTGATTCCGATGATCAATGAAGGTATCTTTATTCTTCATGAAGGTACATCCAGCATTGAGGGTATCGATACTGCTATGAAGCTGGGTGCAAATCATCCGATGGGACCGCTTGAACTGGGCGATCTGGTTGGTCTGGATATCTGCCTCTATATTATGGAAACTCTGTACGATGAGACAGATGATTCCAAGTATCGTCCGTGCCCGCTGCTTCGTAAGATGGTTCGTGCAAACCACCTCGGCAGAAAGACGGGAATCGGTTTCTACAGATATAATGAGGATGGTACAAAGACTCCGGTAGATGAACTCGGATTCTGATCTGTCCCAAAAGATAACCAAAACGATTTCGGCAGATGTAGAAGAAAAATCATCTGTTTTGAAGATTTTCCGTCTTTATGTACGGAAAAGATCGCATAATTCGCAAGAATTTATAAAAAATCGGCAAAAAAATGCAGCGCAGGCCAAAAAAAATGGTCTGCGCCTATGGCGCATCCGGTTCTAATAGAGTATAATCTATTGGAACCGGAATTTTTTATTTGGAGGAAGAAAAACATGGACTTTCAGTTAAGCAAAGAACATGAGATGGCAAGAGATCTTTTCAGAGAATTTGCTGAAAAGGAAGTAAAGCCTCTGGCAATCGACGTAGACGAGAACGAGGAGTTCCCGGTAGAAACCGTTAAGAAAATGGCGAAGTACGGTTTCCTGGGCATCCCGGTTCCGAAGGAATACGGCGGACAGGGCTGTGATATTCTTACCTATGCGATGTGCGTAGAAGAGCTGGCAAAGGTTTGCGGAACGACAGCTGTTATTGTTTCCGCTCATACATCTCTTTGCTGCGATCCGATTCTGACATACGGAACAGAAGCACAGAAGCAGAAGTATCTGGTACCGCTTGCTAAGGGCGAAAAGCTTGGTGCATTCGGTCTGACAGAGCCGGGAGCAGGTACAGATGCTCAGGGTGTACAGACAAGAGCCGTTGAAGATGAGAACGGCGACTGGATCCTGAACGGCTCTAAGTGCTTCATTACAAACGGAAAGTATGCAGATGTATATATCATTATTGCGTACACAGATATCGTTCTTGACAAGAAGGGCCGCAAGACCAAGAAGTTCTCTGCATTTATCGTAGAGAAGGATACACCGGGCTTCACCTTCGGTACGAAGGAAAAGAAGATGGGTATCCGCGGCTCCGCTACATACGAGCTGATCTTCCAGGATTGTAAGATCCCGAAGGAGAATCTGCTTGGACAGCGCGGCAAGGGCTTCCCGATCGCTATGCATACTCTGGACGGCGGCCGTATCGGTATCGCTTCCCAGGCTCTGGGTATTGCAGAGGGTGCTCTTGATCGTACCATCGATTATGTAAAGGAAAGAAAGCAGTTTGGCCGTGCCCTTTCCGCATTCCAGAATACTCAGTTCCAGCTTGCAAACCTCGCAACCGCGACGGAAGCTGCTCAGCTCCTTGTATATAAGGCTGCACTGGCAAAGATGACACAGCAGAGATATTCTGTTGAAGCTGCAAAGGCAAAGCTGTTTGCTGCCGAGACAGCAATTGATGTCACAACAAAGTGTGTTCAGCTGATGGGTGGATACGGATATATCCGTGAGTATGAAGTTGAGCGTATGATGAGAGACGCGAAGATCACGGAGATCTACGAGGGAACTTCCGAAGTTCAGCGTATGGTCATTTCTTCTTCCTTATTAAATTGATAGTATACGTACGATAGATACAAAGGAGTTATCATCATGAAAATTGTTGTATGCGTGAAGCAGGTTCCGGATACAAAGGGCGGCGTAAAGTTTAAACCGGACGGAACACTGGACAGAGCAGGTATGCTCGCAATCATGAATCCGGATGATAAGGCTGGTCTTGAGGGTGCCCTCAGAATTAAGGATACAGATCCGGAAAATATTACTGTTACTGTTGTTACAATGGGTCTTCCGAAGGCTGATGCGGTTCTTCGCGAAGCTCTGGCAATGGGAGCAGACGAGGGACTTCTGATCACTGACCGTGTACTTGGCGGTGCTGATACATGGGCAACATCTTCTACGATCGCAGGTGCTCTGAAGAACATGGAATATGATCTGATCATCACAGGACGTCAGGCGATCGACGGCGATACCGCACAGGTTGGACCGCAGATCTCCGAGCATCTTGGTATTCCGGTTATCTCCTATGCAGAGGATATCAAGATCGAAGGTGACGAAGTTGTCGTTAAGCGTCAGTATGAGGACAGATATCATATCGTAAGAGCAAAGATGCCGTGCCTGATCACTGCACTTGCAGAGCTGAATGATCCCCGCTATATGACTCCGGGCGGAATCTTCGATGCGTTTAAGAAGGAAGTCACAGTTTGGGGAAGAGCAAACCTGGATGTTGATGATTCCAATATCGGTATGAAGGGTTCACCGACTGTTATCGCAAAGGCTTCCGATAAGGTTGCCAAGGGCAAGGGTGAGGTATTTACCCCGGATTCTCCGCAGGAAGCTGTCGATATTATTGCCGGCAAACTGCTTGAGAAGCACGTGATCTGATCGAACTTGATTCATAATTCTGGAGGAATATAGAAATGGCTTTAGAAGATTACAAGGGCGTATTTATCTTTGCTCAGCAGGTAGATAATAAGCTCTCTAACATTGCGCTTGAACTTCTCGGAAAAGCAAGAGATCTTGCGCAGGATATTGACGAGAAGAAGGTCACTGCAGTTCTGATCGGATCCGAGGTTGGACCGCTCGCTGATGAGCTGGCTCAGTACGGTGCAGACAGAGTCATCGTTGTCGATGATCCGGAACTGAAGGATTACAGAACAGAGCCGTATACTCATGCACTGGCTTCTGTTATCAACGAGTTCAAGCCTGAAGTTATGCTGGTAGGCGCAACTGCAATCGGTCGTGACCTTGGTCCGCGTACTTCCGCAAGAGTACATACCGGTCTGACTGCAGACTGCACACAGCTTGATATCGGTGATTTCCCGCTGATCGCAAAGCCCGGTCAGGAGCAGAAGCATAAACAGCTTCTTATGACACGTCCGGCATTCGGCGGAAACACAATCGCTACGATTGCCTGCCCGGACTATCGTCCGCAGATGGCAACCGTTCGTCCGGGTGTTATGCAGAAGATCGCACCGATCGCAGATGCAAAGGCAGAAGTGATTAACTACAATCCGGGATTCACACCGGACAGCCGCTATGTCACAATTGAAAAGATCGTAAAAGAAATTTCTGATGTTGCGGATATCCAGGATGCAAAGATCCTTGTTTCCGGCGGCCGTGGTGTCGGCTCTCCGGAGAACTTTGCGATCCTTGAGGATCTTGCTGAGGCGATCGGCGGAACAGTATCCTGCTCTCGTGCAGTTGTTGACTCCGGCTGGAAGCCGAAGGATCTTCAGGTTGGTCAGACAGGAAAGACTGTCCGTCCGCACGTATATTTTGCAATCGGTATCTCCGGTGCGATTCAGCACGTTGCAGGTATGGAAGAGTCAGACATCATCATTGCGATCAACAAGGATGAGAATGCACCGATCTTTGATGTTGCCGACTATGGTATTGTCGGTGATCTGAACAAGATCGTTCCGCTTCTGACAGAGCGCATTAAGGCAGAAAGCGCAAAGAACGCTT
>JAUNAN010000118.1 GCA_030527595.1 Lachnospiraceae bacterium
ATACAGAAATACAGAAATACAGATACACGGGTATACGGATTCACAGATAAGAATATTAACTACCCCTCACCTGATTTCAGTGGTTTTTTTGTCTATGACAACCGAAAGGATTTTTTATGAAGAAGAAGCGTGTGATAGCAGCGTCAGTTCTCGCGGCGGCGGGAGTGATTGCCGGTTTTTTCATTTACAGACAGGTCTCGGGAGGAGCGGCTGCCTCTGAGAGCGGAAATCCTGCCTATGTGAGCAGCGTCTCGGAATGGATGGGCAGCAGTCTCGGTACTTACGGAAACCGCTTTGCGGGAATTGTGGAATCTCAGGAGACGTGGTCGGTCAGTCAGATCGCGGACAGCACGATCAAGGAGACCTTCGTATCGGCGGGGGATGCCGTGGAGGAGGGAGATCCTCTCTTTGAATATGATGTCACGCAGTACGAGGCGGATCTTTCTCAGGCAGAGATCGATCTTGAGAGACTGAATAATGAGCTGGATTCTCTGGACAATACCATTTCAACTCTGGAGAGTGAGAAGAAGAAGGCGTCCTCCTCCGAGCAGGCGGATTATACGATACGCATCGAGGATGCCAATCTTCAAAAAAAGCAGAAGGAGCTGGATATTCGTTCCAAGGAGATCGATATCGAGAAGCTGAATGAAAATATAGAAAATGCAACGGTGGTCAGCGGTCTGACCGGAGTTGTGAAGTTTGTGGGCACAGACAGCACGGGTGAGACCAATGCGTATATCACGGTCATGCAGACCGGTGAGCTGCGCGTGAAGGGCTCTGTCAATGAGCAGAATATCGGTGAACTCTATGAGGGCGCGGCTGTCATCGTGCACTCCAGAGTGAATCGGGAAGAGAGCTGGAAGGGCACGATCACATCGATCGACCGCGATAATAAGGAGACAAACGAGAGCTATTATTACGGTAATACGGACAGCTCCTCCAGCAGCTATCCCTTCTATGTCACACTCGAGGAATCGGGTGACCTCATGCTCGGACAGCATGTCTACGTGGAGCTGGACTTCGGTCAGGACAGTGAAGAGGGGCTGCGCCTCTACGACTATCTCATTGACGTGACAGATGAGACACATCCCTTTGTCTGGGCGGATGACGGATCCGGGAAGCTGGTGAAAAAGGAGGTCACGCTCGGAGACTACAATGAGGAGACGATGGAATATGTTGTCCTTGACGGAATTACGGAGACGGATCTGATCGCATTCCCCGAGGAAGACCTTACAGAGGGGATGCGTACCGAGGACTACGCGAATTACGTCTATGAGGAAAATGAATACACAGATGATACTGCGGAGGGCGGAGAAGAGCTCTATCTGGATGACGGAACAGCAGGCGTAACAGAAGAGGAGGCGGAACCATGATTCTTGAGCTTCGGGATGCCGGGAAAATCTATCTCGAGGGAAAGCTTGAGGTACCGGCATTAAAGGGAATCAACTTCTCGGTGGATGAGGGAGAATATGTGGCGGTGATGGGACCCTCCGGTTCCGGAAAATCCACCCTCATGAACATTGTGGGCTGTCTCGACCGGCTGACAACGGGAAGTCTGATCCTGGACGGCAGGGACGTGAGCGGCTTGTCGGATGATCAGCTCTCTGATCTCCGTCTGGAAAAAATCGGATTTATTTTCCAGAGCTTTCAGCTGCTGCCTTATGAGACTGCACTGGAAAATGTTGCTCTGCCGCTCTCTTATGCGGGAGTTCCGAAAAAGGAGAGACGGGAGCGCGCCAGAGAGGCGCTGATCCGTGTGGGACTGGAGGATCGTCTCGATTTTGTGCCCACACAGCTCTCGGGAGGACAGAAGCAGAGGGTCGCCATCGCCAGAGCGATGATCAACCGCCCGAAGATCCTTCTTGCGGATGAGCCGACCGGTGCGCTGGATTCCGTATCCGGTGCACAGGTGATGGATCTGTTTGATGAGCTGCACCGGGAAGGCGTAACAATTCTCATGATTACCCATGATGCGGGGATCGCACAGCGGGCAGAAAGGATCATGGAGATCAGGGACGGTGTGATGTATTCTTCCGAAAGGAATCACAGTCTATGAAAAAGAAAAAAGTAATATCCGTCATAGCTGCCGCTGCCGTGACTGCAGCGGCCGTCGGTGGTATCGGGACAGCCGTGCGGGTCACGACACGCAGCAGTGAGATCAATGTCTATCCGGCACAGGAGCTCAATTACGGCTGGTACAGCAGCAGCTCCACTCTCGAGGGCGAGGTGACTGCAGAGGCCTCCCAGAATGTTTATATTTCCGGAACGGAGAGTGTGGCGGAGGTCCATGTCGCAGAGGGGCAGACGGTGAAGTCGGGGGATCTTCTGCTTACCTATGATACGACGAAGACGGCCATTAATCTCGAGCTGCAGCGGCTGCAGAAGGAAGAGATCGAACTGAACATCGAGGCGGCGGAGCGAAATCTGGAGAAGCTGAACAGAACGTCTCCGATCTCGGAGGACGGAGGCTATATCGATGACGGATGGTATGACGACGGAGATTGGGAGGAGTGGTCGGATGAGGAAATCGACGAGGAGATCGAGGAAGAGACGAATCCGTTGAGAGGTCTCGAAGATGCGTCTGCCGTGGTCTATGCGGTTCTGGACGGGGATTCCGTTCCCTATAACAGTGACAGTGACGGCAGCATCGACCATCCGCTCAGGTTTCTCTGCACGGACGGCTGCAAAATCGAGAAGTCTTTTATTTCCAATATCCGCAGCTACGGAGAGGATACTTATTTTCTGCTTGAGATCCGGTCAGGTGATTCCCCCTCGGGATCACTGAAGTCAGCCTGGGTCGTCAGCGCAGCCGGTCTTGTGGATACTGGAGATATCCCGGATGACTGGGAAGGCGTACTGTCTCTGACCGCCCGGGCAGCGGAAGAGAAGGGCAGCGAAGAGCAGGAGGACGGAAAGGATGCTTCTTCTCAGGGTGAGAGCGGGTCCGGAAGTGAAGATTCTGGAAGCGGCGGATCGGACAGCAGCGGATCGGGAAGTGAAGATTCGGGAATCAGCGGATCAGAAAGCGGCGAATCAGGAGGCGGATCCGGAGAAAGCACCGGCGAGGATGGCGGCAGTGAGGACAGCGGACCGGCGGAAGAGAACAGCTCTGCGGAGGAAAGTATGATCACAGGGGATGTTCTTCCGTTTGAATATGAAGCCTCGGGATTGGCGGCGGCTTTCGGAAGCGTGACCGTCTATGCAGCGGAGCGCGGCGAAGAGGAAGGCAGCGGATATATATCCTCAGTCAATCTTCTGACAGGAGATCTTTCCTATACAAAGGACGAGCTTGCAAATGCAAAAACAGAAATGCGTGATACCCTGCGGGATCTGGAGCTGAGTGCGAGGGAGGCGGATCTGAAGATCGCTTCCGCCGAGAAAGCGCTGGAGGACGGCGAGGTTCGTGCACAGATGGACGGCGTTGTGAAGAAGGTCGGAGATCCGGAGAAGCCTGCTGCAGACGGCGGAGCCTTTTTGACGGTAACAGGTGTATCCGGAAGCTACATCCGGGGATATCTGCCTGAGCTTATGCTTGATGATGTGCAGAGCGGTGACTCCGTGCTGGTTACCTCTTATCAGAGCGGAAATGTATTTACAGCAACGATCAGCTCAGTCTCCGATTATCCGGATACGTCCCGGCGTGATTATAATAACAGCAATTCCTCGCTCTATCCCTTTACTGCCTATGCGGATGAGAGCGGTGTCAGTCTTCAGAACGGTGACTGGGTGCAGATCTCAACTATGGATACGGATCTCTCAGAGAGCGGTGAGCTCTATCTCTGGAAGGCATTTATCCGTGAGGAAAACGGACAGCATTATGTCTGGATCAGGAATGAGGACGGTACGCTGAAGAAGCAGAATGTTGTCACGGGCGTGCTTGCCGGGGAAGGATATCAGATCCTGTCCGGAGTGACCATGGATGACTATGTGGCCTTTCCGTACGGAAAGGGACTGCGAGACGGGGCAAAGACCAGGATCAGCGGGATGGATGCGCTCTATAACTACTGATAACAGGAGGAGTATATGGCGGAAAATATACGTCTGGCCGTAAGGGGCATACTCACCCATAAGATGCGGTCGTTTTTGACCATGCTGGGGGTGATCATCGGCATTGCCTCTATTATTGCCATTGTTTCGACCATTCAGGGAACGAACTGGCAGATCATGGAAAACCTGATCGGTGCGGGAGACAACTGTGTCTCTGTGACACTGATGCAGGGAGAAGACAGTTATTACATGGATATGGGAATTCCTGCCGGAGTGTCGGTTCCCGATGAGGAGCTGAGGGAGACGATCCGCTCTCTGGACGGGGTCTCTGATGCGGCCTTTTTTACCTCGAGAAGCTATGCGGACGGTATCACTGCAGGAAAAAACAGTCTGGAGTGGGGAGCTGTGAGGGGAATCGACTCCCATTATCTGAGTACCCTCGGATATGAGATCTATCGGGGCAGACCCTTTGTGGAGAGTGATTATAACGGGAACAGCAAGGTGATGCTGCTGGATGAATCGGCAGCACGGTCTCTCTTCCCCGCGGAAAATCCTCTGGGAGGAACCGTGGAGATCAGCGGAGAACCGTTTACCGTTGTGGGGCTCGTCAGAAAATCCGATTCCTTCCAGCCGGTGATCAACAATATCGGTGATTATTATACCTATGCACAGAATGACTCAGGCACGATTTTTATTACAGAAGCGGCATGGCCGATCTGCTACAGGTATGACGAGCCGGTAAACTGTGAGGTGCGCGCGGAACGAACCGAGGACATGAGCCGGGTGGGCAGAGACGCCGCAGAACAGATGAATACCCTGATCACGGGGAATGATTCTATTTCCTACCAGGCGGAGGATCTGCTGCAGAAGGCAAGGGATAAGCAGGCTCTCTCTGCGAGCACCAATAATCTGCTGATCTGGGTCGCCGCGATCGCACTTCTGGTAGGCGGGATCGGCGTCATGAATATTATGCTGGTGTCAGTGACAGAGCGTACGAGCGAGATCGGTCTGAAAAAGGCTCTGGGTGCAAGAAAGGGGAGGATTCTGAGCCAGTTTCTGACCGAGTCCGTCGTGCTTACTTCTACAGGAGGAATTCTCGGCGTGATCGCCGGTATTATTCTCGCGGAGGTGATCTCGAAAATGACCGAGACCCCGGTGGCCATCAGTATTCCCGCTATCCTTCTTGGTGTCGGAGTTTCTATGGCAATCGGTATCTGCTTCGGTATTCTGCCTGCAAAGAAGGCAGCGGATCTTGATCCGATAGAGGCCCTGAGGAGAGAGTAAGTGGGAAGCAGACTGCCGGCTGTCTGCGTTATAAACTTGACAAAGAGTCGTCGCGAAGTTTTTTCATACAAGGAGCTTCCTGTATAGTTTAAAACGTGGATGTTGAAAATAGAAAATACCTCA